>CAZARO010000665.1:0-4024 GCA_964487165.1 uncultured Solibacteraceae bacterium
CATCCGCTCCCTGACGGTCACGGCTCTGTAAGAGGCGCATACTGAGCCGCGCGCGGTGTAAGCAAGCGGACGTCGTGTTCATTCACGGTTATTTAATTTGCTTTGACAAAGCAAATTATATTGTTATATACTCGCCTTCGATGAGCCAGGCGGAAGTGCAAACCGTACTGCGGTGCTATCCGCAAATCTACTTCGCCTGCCACTGCCGCCACGTGCGCGATGCCGCGACCAACGCCCAATTGAGCCCGCACCAGGCGAGCGTCCTGGACCATCTGGACGAAGTCGAAGGCACCTCGCTGCTCGGCCTCGCCCAACATATGGGCGTGACGGCATCGACCATGTCGCTGATGGTCGACCGCCTGGAGCGCGGCGGGTATGTGCGGCGGGAGCGTAGTCCGCAAGACGGGCGGCGCGTGGACCTGCGCCTCACCGCGGCGGGCGTGGGCGTCAAGAAACAGCAAAAAGTGCTCGAGCCCGAACTGATTGCCGCCATGCTGCGGCACCTCGATCCGGTGCGGCGCCAGCAGGCGCTGCATGGGCTCGAGCTATTAGCGGAGGCGGCCAAAGCGATGATCGCTTCCGGGGAGTTGCAACGCATTCTAAAAGGAGGGGCGGCATGAAGTGGGTATTCCTGATTGGTGGCGGACTGGTTCTGCTGGTGGCGGTGATGGCGGCGGTAGGTGCGATGCTGCCGCGCGATCACCACATCACTCGTAAGGCTCGTTTCCACGTGGCGCCGGACGCCTTATACGCCGTGCTGGCGGGTCCTCCCGACTGGCGTACGGGCGTGAAGAGCTACGGCGAACTGCCGGAACAGGACGGACGAAAGCGCTGGTGGGAAGAAGACACCCACCGCCAAAAAATCACCTACGAACTGGTGGAGGCCAAACCTCCGGAGCGCCTGGTGACGCGCATCGCGCCGCAGGGCCTGCCGTTCGGCGGGGGATGGACGTTCGAGATCGCCGCGCTGCCCGCGGGCGGAGCGGAACTCCGCATTCGCGAAGACGGGGAGATCTACAACGTGATCTTCCGCTTTATGGCGCGCTTCCTGTTCGGGTACACTGGCAGCATCGAGACATACTTACGCGACCTGGGCGCGAAATTCGGCGAACCGGTCGCCATCGAGGCCTGATTATGGGAAAGGAAATCGAGTGCCGGATTCGCTTCCAGGAACAGGCTCTGGCCGGTAAGGCCTATCTGGAAACCGACCATCTCCTTTTTCGCGGCACGGAACGGCTCAAGGTGCTGTTCAAAGACATGACCAAGGTGGCGGCGGAAGGCGGCATTCTGCGCCTGGAGTTTACGGGCGGGCCGGCGGAGCTGGAACTGGGCGCCGCAGCCGAAAAGTGGGCGGAAAAGATCCTCCATCCGCCGCCTCGCCTGCATAAACTCGGGGTCAAGCCCGGGATGGCGGTCATCGTAGTGGGCGAGTTCGAGGCCGACTTTCTGGCCGATCTGAGCAACAGCCATGTGGAAACGGCGGGAGAGCGCGCGGACCTGATTTTCCTGGCCGCCGAAGGGAAGGGCAAGCTGGCGCACGTCCGCAAATTGGCCCTGAAGCTAAAGCCCGACGGTGCCTTGTGGGTAGTGTATCCCCGGGGTGTTGAGAAAATCCGCGAAATTGACGTGATTCATGCCGGCCGCGCGGCCGATTTAAAGGATGTCAAAGTCGCCAGTTTCTCGCTCACGCACACGGCGTTGAAATTCGTGATTCCGGTGTTGCAGCGCCGCTCGCGGGCTTGATGGGGGGGCATAGCCCGGCCAGCGCGAGATTTGTTACCATATTCTTGGTTCCAAAAGCGTTTACTCCGCCACGATCAGCCCGATATCGAGAGCGGAGGTTCAGAGCAATGTCATCCTATATACCGCTGGCTTTGTTGGTTTCCCATTCGCGGGGAGTCCAATGGTCTCGGATGTTCGCCGAGACGCCGTTCGCCGGCATCCATCAGATGGCCTGGTTCGACTGGGCCATGCTGATCCCCTACTTCTCCGTCCTCATCGTGCTCTCGGTCTACGGTATCCACCGCTACGATGTGATCCGCACCTACTTCAAGTATCGAAAGAGGGCCACGCAGGAGCCCTCGGCGCGGCTTTTCGAGCAGCTTCCGCCGGTCACCATCCAGTTACCTCTTTATAACGAGCGGTACGTGGTAGAGCGCCTGATCGAAGAAGTGCTCAAGGTGGAATACCCCAAGGGGCTGCTGCAGATTCAGGTGCTGGACGATTCCACCGACGATACCGCGCCCTTCGCGGAAGCGCTGGTGGAACGCTACCGCACCATCGGCTATCCCATCGAATACCATCACCGCTCCAACCGCCACGGGTTCAAGGCGGGCGCACTGCAGGCAGGCCTGGAGACCGCTACGGGCGAGCTGGTGGCGGTGTTCGATGCCGATTTTTGCCCGCCCGCGGACTTCCTGATGCGCACGGTGAATTATTTCGCCGACCCCACGGTGGGCGTGGTGCAAACGCGCTGGAGTTACATTAATCGCGAGTACAACTTCCTCACGGAAGTGGAAGCCATGCTGCTGGACGGCCATTTCATCCTGGAGCACGGCGCCCGGTCGACCGCCGGGTACTTCTTCAATTTCAATGGAACGGCCGGCATCCTGCGCAAGAGCATGATCGCCGATGCCGGCGGCTGGCAGCACGATACCCTTACGGAGGATTCCGACCTCAGCTACCGCGCGCAACTCAAAGGCTGGCGCTTCGTTTACCTGCCCGGGCTCGACTGCCCGTCGGAACTGCCGGTGGAGATGCACGGCTTCCAGGTGCAGCAGTCGCGGTGGGCGAAAGGTTTGACGCAGGTGGCCAAGAAGCTGCTGCCGGCCATCCTGAAGGCCGATCTTCCCAAACGGGTCAAGCTGGAAGCGTTCCTGCACCTCACGCCGAACATTTCCTATCCCCTCATGATCGTGGTCTCGGCACTGATGCTGCCGGTGATGATCGTGCGGTTCTACATGGGCGTGTGGCAGATGGTGCTCATCGATCTACCGCTGATCGCGGCATCTTTCTGGTCGATTTCGGCCTTTTATGTGATCGCGCAGCGGGAGCTTTATCCCCGCAATTGGAAGCGTTCCGTGCTGCTGCTGCCGATGCTCATGGCGGTGGGCGTGGGGCTGACCATCATCAATACGCGCGCCGTGCTGGAAGCGCTCTTCGGCGTGAAGACGGCATTCGCGCGGACTCCGAAATACGCGATCGGCGACCGTCCGATGAATCTGGAAGTGAAAAAGTACCGGCGGCGGAGCGGCTGGCTGCCGTATGCGGAAATTGCCGTGGGAACTTACTTCCTGGCGATGATCGGCTTCGCCGTCGACACTTACAATTTCTTCGCCATTCCCTTCCTGGCGCTCTTCGTTGGCGGCTACTACTGGGCTGGATTCGGGACGCTCATTCAGGAGTATCAGGGCCGCCTGCGATGGCTCAGGCAGCAAAGGCTGGTCGCGGCGCGGGGGTAGTTGCAAAATTCGAAGAACCGCTTGCTTTGCGCGCGCGGCTCGGAATAGCGCCCCTTTGTTTTGCAAGAGCCTACCGAGCCGCGACCGCGAGGGAGCGGTCGATCAGCCAAAATTGCGGCTGCCTCTAAAGTCTGCCCCACAGTTGGCTGCTAGTGTAGTGTCCAAGAATTAACTGGACAAATCTAACCCTGGGGTCTCGCCCAATCCGCGTTTATCTCTGTTCATCTGCGGCCATATCGTTGGGGAGATTTTCTGCCGAATACAGTATCGGCCGCAGATGAACGGGATGAACGCCGATAACGCCGACCTCAATTCCTTGAGCGAGAAAGTGCTCGGCGCCGTGTTCGAAGTCTCCCACACCACCGGGCTCCAGATTCCTCGAAAAAGTGTACCAGCACAATTTGCTCAGAGAACTCAGCCTCCGTGGTATCCCGGCCTCCGCCGAAGCTTCTTTCGCCATTCCTTACAAGGGTCACTCGGTGGGAGGATACTATGCCGATCCCCTGGGGACCGAGGTGCCGACTGCCGCGGGTTAGGCATTTGGCCCGTCCAGTTATTTCGTG
>CAZARO010000666.1:0-4014 GCA_964487165.1 uncultured Solibacteraceae bacterium
GGCCTCGAGATCGAAGAGGGCGAACTGCTGGTGGAGCGCGAGATTCTGGCGGGCGGAAAGTCGCGCGCCTTTGTCGGCAGCCGTCCGGTGGCCGTTTCGCTGCTCAAGGAACTGGCGCCGTACCTGGGCGACATCCACGGGCAGCACGACCAGCAACTCCTCTTCGTGGCCGACGCCCAGCGCGACATGCTGGACGCTTTCGCCGCCAACCGCGAACCTCTGGAACGCGCGGCGGCCCTCTACCAGGAGTGGCGCTCCATCGCCGCCGAACTGGAGGGACTGGAGCACAGCGAACAGGAAAAGCTGCGCCTGCTCGACCTGTGGTCTTTCCAGCGGAAGGAAATCGAGAGCGCCGCGCTGGGGCTCGAAGAGGACGCGGCGCTGGAAAACGAGCGGCGCGTGCTGCAGAACGTCCAGCGGCTGGAGGAGGCCGCGAACACCGCGTACGCGGCGGTCTACGATGCTCCGGAATCGGCCCTTTCGCTCACTCGCGCGGCGGCGCGAAGAGTGGAGGAACTCTGCCGCATCGATTCCTCTCTGGAACCTTTGCGCGAACATCTGAAGGCCGCCGACCTCAGCCTGCAGGAAGTCTCCTACGCGCTGCGCGATTATTTGAGCCGCCTGGAGGCGAATCCCGGGCGCCTCGAAGAAGTGGAGACGCGCCTCGCCGCCATCGACAAGCTGAAGCGCAAATACGGCCAGTCGATCGCCGAAATATTGACTTTCTTGAGCGAGGTGCGGCGCCAGATCGCCGCCGTGGAACACGCCGGGGAGCGCATGGAAGAGTTGCGCCGCGAACAGAAGCGCGTGGCCGGCGATTTCGAAAAGCTGGCCGCCGATCTCACCGCCCGCCGCGCTGCCGCGGCGCGAAAACTGGAAAAGAAAGTGGAGGCCGAACTCGCCGGGCTGGCTATGGCGGGCACGGTGTTCCGGGTGGCCATCAATCCCGCGCCATGGAGCGCCGATGGCGCCGACCGCGTGGATTTCCTGGTCTCACCCAATCTCGGAGAAGAGCCGCGGCCGCTCGAAAAGGTAGCGTCGGGAGGAGAAATCTCGCGCCTCGCGCTGGCGCTCAAGACGTGCCTGGCGGCGCCCCGGAACGGTCCGCCACGCACCCTGGTGTTCGACGAAGTGGACGCCGGCGTGGGAGGCAGCGCCGCCGAAGGGGTGGGCCGGCGTCTGAAAAAACTGGCCGCCAATAATCAGGTGCTGTGCGTCACCCACCTGCCTCAAATCGCGTCCTTCGCCGACCACCATTACCTGGTGGAGAAGCGCGAATCGAAGGGTCGGACGGAGGCCACGGTGGAAGAATTGGACGCCGCCGCACGCACCCGCGAAGTGGGCCGCATGCTTTCAGGGCAGAAACTGACGCCGGAAGCGCTTAAGCACGCCGAGCAGTTGATCAAGATGAGCGTGTAGCTCGTTCGGGGCTGCGCCCCGAATATTCCTTCGGAATATGGGAGACAGAAGTCAGGAGTCAGAAGACAGAATGAAAACCCGGGGCCTGCGCTCAACCTGCGGGTCGTGAAGACGCCCCTTACAAATGCTCCAGCCCGCGTTGCAGCGCGGCGATCACGGCCTGCGTGCGATCCGTCACCCCTAGCCGCTCGAGAATCACGCTGACGTGGCACTTCACCGTCGCTTCGGTAATTTTCAGCGCCGCGCCGATCTCCTTATTGCTCTTGCCATGCACCATGAGCGAAAGCACCTCCCGCTCGCGCGGACTCAAGTCGGAATTCGGTGTGCGCATGGACAGACTTTGCGCCACCGGCGCGGGCAGAAAACGCGTCCCCGCGTGGACCTTGCGCAAGGCATCCACCAGCGTCTCATGCGACATGGCCTTGATCAGGTATCCGGCCGCGCCCGCCTCCAATGCCTGGTGGATGTCCTCGTCGCCCTCATAGGTGGTGAGCACCACGCAGCGGGCCGACGGATCGTACCGGCGGATGGCGCGCAGCGCGTCCAGCCCGCTCATGCCCGGCAGCCGCAGATCCATCAGGATCACGTCCGCCCGATGCTCCCGGAACAGCCGCACCGCATCCGTGCCGGACTCCGCCTGGCCGCAAACCTTCATATCCGGCTGCGCGTCGATGATCGCCGCGATCCCCATCCGCATGATGGGATGGTCTTCCACCACCAGAACCCCGAATTTCGCTACCGCCGTCGCGTTCATGATTCCAGGTCGATCCCCAGTTTTTCGGCCGCGGCCGATCTCACCGGCACTTCCACTAATAGCTCCGTGCCCGTTCCCGGCGCGCTGCGGATATCGAAATGTCCGCCCAGCCGGGTTGTCCGCTCGCGCATCCCTACCAGCCCGAAGTGCTCCCCTGCGCTGCGCGATGTCTTTTCGGGGTCAAACCCGCATCCGTCGTCGATCACCCGCAGACTGATGCGGTTGTGCTCGAAATGAACCTGAATATTCACCGCCGTCGGCCGGGCGTGCTGCACAGCATTATATACGGCCTCGCGCGCCACCATTAAAATGTCGTGCTCCACCGCGGGGTCCAGTAACACCGGCTTTCCGGAAGTCTCCAGCCGGACCGGCACCCGCGACGCATGGCTCGCCAATTGCGCCATCTGGTCGAGCAGCGGCCCGATTTCCGGCAGCGTCGCGCCGCTTTGCCGCAGGTTCCACACCGCGCGGCGCGCCTCGTCCACCGTGGCCCGCACCTGCGTGCGCGCACAATCCAGCAGTTCGCGCTTCGATCCGAATTCTTCCGTGCCGATGGACATCGCCTCCAGCAGCGCCGAAACACTGGCGCAGCCCTGGATCACGGTGTCGTGCATTTCGCGCGCCACGCGATTGCGCTCCTCCAGGACCGCGCGGAAACGGGAGTGTACCTGCTTCAGGCGGATGCGATAGGCCATCAGCACGGCCGCCAGTACCAATCCCGTACACAACGCCAGAAACCATGCCGTGCGATAGAAGTGCGGCCGCCACTCAATCTCGATCGACGCCTCGCTGACGCTGTCCGGCTTATTCATTTCGAAGGCCTGCACGCGGAACTTGTATTTTCCCGGCGGTAAGTTGTAAAACGCTTCGCGCCGACGCTGCGCTTCGGTCCATTCGCTGTCGTAATTTTCCAGCATGTAGCGGAACCGGATGCGCTCCTGCGAACGTAGCCGGACGGCCGCATAGACAATCTGCAGCTTGCCCTCGCCCGGCGGCGCCACGATGCGCTTCGTCACCGGGGTCACGCGCCCATCCACCAGCGCCTCCTCGATGGTGACCTTGGGCAGGCTTTCCCCGCGCGTCTCCGCCTCGCCGATGCGCACCGGTCCGCGATTGCTCGGAAACCAGACTTCTCCATTGGCGGTCAGGCAGCCCGCCGGCGCCACGCCGCCATAAATTTGCGTGGCCTCCACTCCGTCCGAAAGTCCGTACAACGTGACCGCGGGATGAAAGCCGGGATGCTCCGCCAGCCGGTCGAGATCCTTGCGCGATACCGCCAGGATGGCGTTCGGGCCGCTCATCCAGAGAGTGCCGTTGTCGTCCTCCAGGATCTGGTAAATGCTGGCCGCGGCCAATCCCCGGGCCGTGCCGAATTCCGTCAGTTTGCCGTCGCGCCAGCGGAACAGCCCCGCTCCGCGAGTTCCGAACCACAGCCCGCCGTCGCGGTCCTCATGGATGGCCCAGATTTTCTCCTGGCTCAGGCGGGCGGTCACCTTGTCCTGCAGAAAGCTGCCGTTGCGCCAGTGACTCACCCCGCGCTCCGTGCCGATCCACACGCTGGCCGAGCGGTCCTCTATCATCGTCCGGACGCTGAAGTACGCCAGCCCCTGCTTCTCCAGATAGTTCGTGAGGACGCCATCGTGCCAGCGCGTAACGCCCTCGTCGGTACCGATCCAGATGCTGCCGTCGCGGCTCTCCAGAAAGGCACGCACGAAATCGTTCACCAGGCCGGTATGCTTGGTGTACTGCACCTGCTGCCCATTCTGGTTGCGGTACACTCCGGCGCCTTCCGTCCCGATCCAGAGCGACCCGGTGCGATCGCGAAATACGCTGCGTACCCG
>CAZARO010000667.1:0-4013 GCA_964487165.1 uncultured Solibacteraceae bacterium
GCTATCTCGAAGAGGGCAAACTGCGCATCTCCGAAGAGCTGGAGTCGCTCAGCGCCCGCTTCCGCGAGATTGTCCTCACCTTCGACGCGCCGCCTGAGCATCCTCGCGAGCCGCCGGCCGACTGGATGCACCTGGAGATCGCCGGCCCCGTGGTCCGCTTTGTGGACACGCGGTGGGACGCGGAAAGGTCCGCGGAACTGGCGCGCAAAGTTTTCCCCAGCTATCGCGATATGGCGGTGAACGGCATGCCGCTGCGCTCGATCTTCGTGGCGCTGGCGAAGAAAGGGCGGGACGCGCGATGATCGGGCAGGCTCTGTGGATTTTGCGCAAGGACATCCGGCACCTCTGGCCTCGGGCTTTGGTGTTTTGGTTCCTCGCGGCGTTATACGCGGTGGCTGACGCCTCGATGCCGCGCAATCCCGTGTTGGGCACGGGAGGATTTCTGCTGGCTCTCCCGCTCGGATTGGCGGCCTGCTTCCTGGTGATTTCGGTAATTCACGAAGACCGCATTCCCGGCGACCGGCAGTTCTGGCTGACGCGGCCGTATTCCTGGCAGGGCCTCGCGCTAGCGAAAGGGATGTTCCTGCTGGTCTTTATCAACCTGCCGGTCCTGCTGGAACAAATCGCGGCTTTGGCGGCCAACGGCCTTTCGCCCCTGCACTATGGTCCGCAACTTCTGGCGCGGCAGGTAGTGCTCATGGCGGGGACGCTGCTGCCGTGCGCGGCGCTGGCAGCCGTGACGGCGAGCATAGTGCAGGTGGTGCTGGCTATCCTGGCGGGCTACGCGGCGCTTTTCGTCGTGGTGATTTCGCTGTCGCGAATGGTCAATTTCGGTTCGTTGACGTGGGGCTGCGCCGCTCCGGTGTTAGCTGTTTCCCAGGCGGCTGTCCTGTTCCTGGCTGCGGTTTTGGTGTGCGTGGTGCAGTACCGGCACCACGCCACACTGGCCGCGCGCTGCATTTTCGCGTGCGGGCTGGCAGCGTCCCTTAGCTTCCTGCCGATCGTTCCCTGGCATGCGGCGTTCGCCTGGGTAGCCTGGCGCTCGCCGGCAATCGACCCGATGACCGTCCGGCTGGCGCCCGATCCGGCGCGCAAACTGCCTGCCAACGGGGGTTATTCGATCGACCAGGGAAGGGTCCCTGTCTTTCTCCCGATTCAAGTGGACGGAATTCCGGACGGCATGGAAGTGTACAGCGAGCGCGTCAGGGTGACGGTGGCGGCGCCGAACAGGGAATCCTGGGACTCCGGCTGGAGTCCGCTCAGCGAAGTGCGCGACAAAACTCTCGCCAGCTCGGCGACCGGGCGGCTCCTCCCCGGCGAGGGAGCCCCTTACTGGCTGCGGGTCAATATCGACGGACCGTTCTATTCCCGCTGCGAGACCGAGCCGGTACACCTGCGCGCTACGGTAGCGTTTACTCTGCTCAATCGCGCGCATATTACGCGGATCGTTGCGCGGGAACAACCCCAACCTATCGGGGATAACGGTTTCTGTTCCGTCTCGAAACGCGGGGAGTTCGTCACCGTGCCGTGCCTCGAGCCGCTTCGATTCCCAACGGTGGCCCTGATCCGGTTTCAGCCGGGGCCATCCGGCGCACCGCCGCAGTACGGTTACGTGGAGGGCATCCAACCGGAATCCCCCGGCGGGAGCGTGTTCAGCATTTGGGAGATGCTGAGCGGAGGCTTGCGGTATGGGGCTCCGCCGGAGCCATTTGCGGTGTCGGTGGAAACCCGGCGGGCCGTCGGGCACTTCGAGCGGGATCTCGATATGCCGGATATCCGGCTGGCGGATTATAGGTCGATATGAAAAGAACTCTTATCATCTTCGAAAAGGATGCGACGCACTTGTGGCCGCAGATTCTGGCTTTCGTGGCGACACTGGCTCTGTTCGCATGCGAAGACCCTACTTATACGAAGCATGAGGACATGGTGCTCGTGCAACTTACTAATCTGCTCTATCTTGTCCTGCCTATTTCATTCTGGCTGCTGGTAACTTCCCTGATGCAGGAGGAGAAGGCCGTCGGCCACGAGCAGTATTGGCTCGCACGCCCTTTCACCTGGGTCGATCTACTGGCGGCCAAGGCGCTCTTCCTCCTCGCCTTTGTCATCGTGCCGGTGTTCGTCTGCCAGCTCGTAGTACTGGACGCGAACGGCTTCTCGCCGATCGAACATTTCGGCGAACTGCTCGTGAAGCAAGTATTCTTTGCGGCCCTGCTATTGCTGCCGATGGCGGCCATAGGCGCAGTGACCAAGAACCTCGGGCATGCCTTTCTGGGTGGGTTGCTGCTATCGATGGTGCTGACGTTGGGTAGCGTTTTGACGGCGGTTTTTCTGCCTGGTTCCAGTTGGGGCGCACTGGCATGGATCCGCGACACGGCGGTGGCGGCCGTTGCCCTCTGCGGGGCAGCAGCAGTGATTTACCTTCAGTACACCCGGCGGCGAGCCTCATTGGGCCGGGGAGCTCTGGGCGGCATCGCGGCGCTCGTCCTGCTGATATGGGCCTTACCGCCGTGGCAGCCGGCCTTCGCGGTCCAGTCGTGGTTTTCGAGAGAGCGGATCGACCCTCATGCGGTGCGCATTGCGTTTGTTCCCGGTGAGGAACCTGCTGGGGCCCGGCCCGACGCGCATCAACGCGACGCGTACTATAATTTTCCGATTCGGATCGACAACCTTCCCCCCGGCTTGCACGTCAGAATCGATTGGGCGACGATCGAGGCCCCATGGCGGTCAGCGTGGTCGAGGGCTTACGAAATCTCAGCGCTTAACCGCGGAGAGGAATGGCTCGTGGTAAGTGGGGATGACCGCGCGAGCAACAAATTGATTCACGTTCGGGGCCGGCTCGACCTGACGGTCACCGCGCCCTCAGCCGACCAATGTTGGAGGCCTTGGGTTGCTCCCTTTCCGACGTCGCCCTGGTTCGGACCGATTGAGAAATGCACGGGCGACGTGGAACATTCCGTCGCCTACATCCAGCGCGCCTTCGACCTCGGCCCTTTGCGCATGGCCGACTATCGAGCTACCGTCCCGTGATCCTGCGCTATTGTGAATAGCGATGACTCTGGATATCGGGTGCGGGGAGCGCAAGATCGAACCGGACGCCATCTTTCCGGCGCTCGACGTCCGCTGCCGCCCGCGGGCGCGTAAGCCGGCCTGACTATGACCGCCGAACGCCGCAGCTGTGCGCTGTTCTTCCTGGGGCTCTTTGCCGTGACGCTGGCGCTGCGTCTGTGCCACGCGCACATCCTGTGGGCGGACGAGGATTACCACCTGGCCGCGGGCATCCAGACGCTTCACGGGAAGCTGCTGTATCGCGATCTGTGGTACGACAAGCCGCCGCTCGCCGCGTGGGTCTACGCCGCTATGGGCGCGTTCCCGGGATGGCCGCTGCGGCTCTTCGACGCGCTCTTTGTGCTGGCGGTGTGCGCCGCCACCTGGCGCTTCGCGCGCGATCTTTGGGGCCGGCGCGAAGCTCCCATCGCCGCGGGATTGATGGCCTTCTTTCTCAACTTCGACCTGGCTGCCGCGGTAATCCCTATCGCGCCTGACATGTTCATGCTGCTGCCGCACATCGTGGCGGTGCACTGCGCGTGGAAAGGCAAACCGTTGGCAGCCGGCTTGTGGTGCGGCGCGGCCTTCCTGTTCCACACCAAGGGCGTCTTCGTGCTGGCGGCGTGCGCGCTGCTCGCGTGGCGGGCACTCCCCGCGCTGTGTTTGGGATTCGCGATTCCCAACGTCGCGGTGCTGGCGGGGCTGGCCGCGGCGGGCGCGCTGCCGCCCTATTTCCAGCAGGTCTGGGAGTGGAGCGCTGCCTACGCGCGCAGTTCGCCGGAACTCCACCCGATCGCCAACGGACTGCGGCGCACCGCGGACTGGCTGGGGTTCCACGCGGCGCTGGCGCTGGGCGCGGCGGCCTTTTGGTGGGAGAATCGCAAGCGCGAGGGTTGGTGGCTGGCAGCGTGGCTGGCGATCTCGTTCGCTGGTGTGGCTCTGGGCGCGCGATTCTTCCCGCGATATTT
>CAZARO010000668.1:0-4010 GCA_964487165.1 uncultured Solibacteraceae bacterium
TGGGCGCCGCCGCGGCCGACGAAGTGTCCAGCCCGACTTTTACTTTGATTCACGAATACGGGGAAGGCCGCGTGTATCATGTGGACTTGTACCGTCTGGAAGAGCCGCGGGAGTTGGCCACCCTGGGTCTGGAGGAGATTTTCGAGAGCGGCGAAGGTCCACGCGTCGTGCGCGCTCTCGACGACCGCAGTGGTGTTGCCGAAATGGCGGAGCGCCGCGGCGCGCGCGGCTTCGGGAGTGATGCCGCGTTCCGCGAAGCTCTCGGCCTCCATTTGCAGGTGGCTGCGGACTTCTTCCGCCAGGTCGCCAACGATTGCGCTCCGCCCCGTCAGCCAGGCGCGAAGTTTGTTCCACCACTGGCGCATATGGCTATCCCTCCGGAGTGAGCACGCGACTCATGGCTTCCACGAATCGCTGCCATTTGGTGCTTTCCTGCACCAGTTGTTTTCGGCCGAGCGGCGTGAGCCTGTAATAGCGGGCGCGGCGCGCATTGGGCGACATCTTCCATTGCGCCGTGACCCATTCCCGCTGCAAAAGCCGCTGCAGGGCGGGGTAGAGCGAGCCGTTATCGACCACGAATTCATTCCCCGACTGCTGTTCCAGGAACTGGGCGATCCCGTAGGCATGGTTGGCCCCAGCCTGGAGACTGCGCAGGATCAGTACCTCCAGGGTACCCTGCAGGAATTCCATTTTCTCAGATGGACGGTCTACCGTAGACACACTACCTGTATAGACCGGATGCCGCCCGTTGTCAAGGGGCGAAGCTTTTAGCTCTCCAGCTGCGGCCGAGTGGCACTCTGCGTTTCGATGCGCTTATGCGCCCCGGGAGGGCGGGCTGCCAGCCCGCCGCAGGATACCATCCTGCCCCACACCAGCTACCCGGTGCCAAGCAGAAATCAACAACTTACAATCTTCGGAACGAAGTTTCCGGAAAGCTTTCTAACAAAGTGCCGCCATCAAGGCGCCGCGGGCGGTGGAATTCAACGGGTCGGCCGACAGCCGCACTTCCGACAACCGGACCGGGAAATCCTGCGCCTTCAGGGCGGTGGAGAAATGCTCCAGGAAGCCCTTCGGCATGGCCGTGCCGCCGGTCACCACCAGCGGGATGGCCTGATCCAGCTTGGGCAGCCGCTGGGTGGCCGCAATATGGGAGCTGAGGGCGGCCGTCAGGTTGGTGATCACTTCCTGGTAATAGACGGTCAAGGCGTTGGTGGTCCGGTCGGCGGTGAGACCGTTGAGGTGGAAGCCGCTTTCCTTGAGCACGCGTAAGCGCGTGGCCATGTCGCCGGTGACCGCTGCAGCCTGGCTGTCGATGAAGTCCCCGGCCTTTGCCACGGCGAACGTGAGCACCGGCACCGACAGTACCGCCAGGCACGCATTGCACAGGCCGCTGCCGCAGGATACGCCGATGCCCGTGAAGTTAGAGGTTCCCAACTCGCCGAAAACCACCGCCAGGCCCTCCTGAATCGAGGCCGGCGCGTAACCCAGTTCCCTGAGGATGAGCTTCATCGACGCCTCGTGGTACGCGATCCCGCAATCCCCGTCGCCGCTGGCCGCGGGCACACTGAAGATGACTTTCTGCCCTTCGACATTGGCCGGTCCCAGAAGCTTGCCGATGATTCTGCGGAGCACCGCCAGACTGTGCGGTTCCTGCGGGTTGAGTACACCGTTCGACATGGGCCGGCGGGTCTCGACGTGAAAGATTTCGGCGAATTTCTGGGCATCGTTGCCGGACACCACGATGTCCTCCCCCTGCACCTCGTGGAAAACGCTCTCCCGCACCAGCAGGCTCTCGGCCAGCTTGGAATATGGAATGGTCAGGAAAGCATTCAGTTGGGAATCGTAGTGATATTTCTTGTCGGCATTGCGCGCTACCACGATCCGGCTGGTGCCGATGTCGAGGCCCAACGCTTGCGTATAGGTTTCTTCGGTATTGTTCATCGATGGTCTCCTTCTCTATCGGCCTCTATCGGCGCGCTACGGTCACGCGTTCCAGAACGGCCGTCAGGCCGGTGACGGTGGGGCCGTTCCCTTGCGGCACGCAAACCGTGGCGGCATCGGTGATGCGCTGCGATTCCTGCTGTTTACGCTTCTGCCAGGCGCGGAAATTGTCCTGCTCGTGCGCCACCTGGTCGGAATTCGCCTGAATTCGCGACATGTACTGGCTGGTTAAACGATCCAATTCGGCGTGCAGCTTGTTGTTTTCCTCGGCCTTGCCGGCCTCGAACGTCTTGATCTGTTCCTGGCGCTTTTCTTCGTATTCGTCCAGCGCCCGATTGCGCGCCACGGCGTCCTGTAACAGGCTGCCGATCTCGATCTCGGCGGCTTCCAGCGCCATCATGAGGGAATTTCGTTTGGAATCCGGCGTCATGTCCGCCAAATACCGGTTATGGAGCATCTCCGCGACCTTCAAAATGGTGTAGCCTTTGTCCGGCCCTTGCACGCCCGCAATGGCATAAACCTCGTCGAAGGTATCCAATGCGGGGGTGGGCGTACCGATGGCGGTACTCTCTTTTTCGGACTCTCGCTGTACGGCGCTGGATAGCCTTACCACGCTTGATGGGTGAACCGTGGAGCCGTTCCGGCCGGTTTTCGGGATTTCGTTCTCGGGAGAGAACTGGAACATTCGTTTGAACATAATTGACCTCACACTTTCGCTCTTTCCAAGTGCTACCTGGCAAGTGCTTTCCTGTTTGTGCCCCGGTAGTACCCCCAAAGAGAGATTCGTCTCACAAACTTTTAGATCGGAGGGCGCACGAAAAAACTTTAAGACTGTTTGCGAGGGAAATATACTTCTTCTGGGACTAAGGTCTCCCACCCAATCCGCCGATAAACAAGCCAGGTGTATGAGTAGCCAGGAAACGACTCGCGCCCGACCATGGGTCGAATGGTTCGCCAAGCGAATCGACGATCCGGTGGCACGCTTAAAGTTTCTGCGGTCCGTGACGCCTTTAACGGTCTCCCGCGGCCACCGGCGGCCGTTCTGGCAGCTCGCCATCGGTGCGATCGTACTCCTGGCCGTTTTAGGTTCGTTTCTGATCGTCCGGGCAGCCTCCCACGTCAAACCCCTGGCCGCGGGCCCCCGGCCGAAGTTAGTCCAGGTGCTGCCAACGCCCCCGCTATCGGCCGTCTGGCAGGTAGATGTCTCCGCGGACTCGGAGACTTACAGCAACGGCCTGCGCATCGACAGGCGCTTCGAAACCGCCACCCATCCACGCGCTTATCTGGCCTTCCCGGCGGGCCGGCCCGACGACCGCGGCGCCGGGGTTCGCCGCACCCAGCCGGCCGGCATCGTGTTCCACACCACCGAAAGCCGGCAGATTCCGTTCGAGGCGAGCGCCAACGGCGCTCTCAAGCATATTGGCGAATCCCTGATCGGCTTTGTGCAGCGCAAGCACGCCTATAATTTTCTGATTGACCGCTTCGGCCGGGTCTATCGCATCGTGCGCGAGAGCGACGCCGCCGAGCATGCCGGGTATTCCCTCTGGTCCGACGAGGCGTGGCTGTATGTGAACCTGAACGAGAGCTTCCTGGGAATCTCCTTCGAAACCAAGACCGAGCCCGGGCAGGAGGACCCCACCGTCAGCCCGGCGCAGATCCACTCGGCGGCCATGCTGACCGAAATGCTGCGCGGCCGCTACGGGATCTCCGCCGGCAATTGCGTCACCCACGCCCAGGTGTCGGTAAACCCGGACAATATGCGGGTGGGCTATCACACCGACTGGGCGTCGAGCTTCCCGTTCGCGCAGTTGGGCTTGCCGGACAATTACGCGCGCCCGCTGCCTTCGATCGTTAGGTTCGGGTTCGAATTCGACGAGGTGTTCGCGAAGCGGGCGGGGACGCGATTGTACGCCGGAGTGGAGTTGGCGGAGCAGGAACTGGCTCGGGAAGCGGCGGGACGGCCGGCGGCGGAGTTACGGAAAGCGCTGCGGAAGCGGTATCGGGCGAGGCTGGCGGAGGCGATGCGGGGGGAGGAGGCGGGACGGTAGGCTGAGGTGGCGTGGGCCGCG
>CAZARO010000669.1:0-4010 GCA_964487165.1 uncultured Solibacteraceae bacterium
GGCCGATCGCCTTGGCGGCGCCGGTGGTGGTGGGGATCATGTTGAGAGCGGCGGCACGGGCGCGGCGAAGGTCCTTGTGGGGATAGTCCAACACCTTCTGGTCGTTGGTGTAGCTGTGGATGGTGGTCATCGACCCCTTCACGATGCCGAAGGTGTCGTGCAGCACTTTCACTACCGGGGCCAGACAGTTGGTGGTGCAGGAGGCGTTGGAAATGATGTTGTGCTTGGCGGGATCGTACGCGCCGTCGTTCACACCCAGTACGATGGTAACGTCTTCGTTTTTCGCGGGGGCTGAAATGATGACCTTTTTCACCGAGCCGTGGAGGTGCTTGCCGGCATCTTTCGCGTCGGTGAAGAATCCGGTGGACTCCACCACGACTTCCGCACCCAGGGAATTCCAATCGATCTGCGCCGGATCTTTGGTGGCGAAAACCTTGATCTTTTTACCGCCGATCGTGATCGAATCGGCATCTGCTGTGACCGTTTCGGCGAGCGGCCCGAGCACGGAATCGTATTTCAAGAGGTGCGCCAGAGTTTTTGTATCGGTAATGTCATTTACCGCCACGAACTCCACATCGTCTCTGTGCAAGCCTGCACGGACCACATTCCGGCCAATGCGGCCGAAGCCGTTAATACCTACTTTGACTGCCATGATTTTCTCCTGTAATAAATGAAATACTGGGAAGTGGGCTTAATACAAAGGATATCAGGAGGTGCGTATCGGGGGCAAGCCGGAGATCCGGGCCTGAAAGGCGGCTACTATCGGGGCTGGAGGCACGGTGTGGGGCAGGATGGCATCCTGCAGCGGGTCGGTAACCTGCTTCGGAGGCCGGTCAACGGGCCGTGAAGCGCCGATTGCCAATCGGCGCCCCACTTCAGCGTTGGAACACTACCTTGCCGCCGACGATGGTATAAACCACGTCGGTAGACAGGATCTCGTCTTCCGGAATGGTCATGATGTCGTGCGAGAGCACGGTGATGTCGGCCAGCTTTCCGGCTACGAGCGAGCCTTTCAGATTTTCCTCGAAAGCCGCGTACGCGTTGTTCCAGGTGTACGACTTCAGGGCTTCCTCGCGGCTCATTCGCTGGTCAGGATAGAAAACCGTGCCGTCTTTCAGCTTGCGGCTGACACTGGCATAGAAGCACGCCAGGGGCCCTACGTCTTCCACCGGCGCGTCCGTCCCGTTGCCAACCACGGCGCCGCTCTTCATGAGCTTCTGCCACACGTAGGCGCCTTCCTCGGCCCGCTGCGCGCCCAGTCGCAGCGGCACGAACGGCGCATCGGAGGTGCAATGGATCCCCTGCATGGCCGCGATCACGCCCATTTTTCCGAAGCGCGGAATATCCGCCGCATTCAAGTGCTGCGCGTGCTCGATGCGCCAGCGCAGGTCTTTCTTATCGGGATGTGCTTCGAATACCTGCTGGTAGATGTTCAACACTTCGCGGTTGGCGCGGTCTCCGATGGCGTGGATGCAGAACTGAAAGTCGTGCTCGATGGCCAGCTCGCCGATCCGCTTGAGATCGGGGATGTCACCGATGTCCAAACCCACGCTATCGGGCTTGTCGGTGTACGGCTCGAGCAGCCACGCTCCGCGCGACCCCAGCGCGCCATCCATGTACCGCTTGATGGCACGCACAGTGAGGTGATTGTCGCCCGCGCTGATGATGCGATAGCGGTCGAGATTGGCGGCCAGTTGCGCGGTGGTGCCGGCGCCCAGCATCACCCACAGGCGCAGCGGCAGTTCATGCTTTTCGGCCATGCTGCGGAACGCGTCCACAGTGGCGAACGGCGAGCCGGCATCTTCGAAAGACGTGATCCCCTTGGAGATGCATTCCTTCGCTGCCAGGTCGATGGACTTGCGCAGATCGGCGGCGCGCTCGGCTGGGGTGCGCCGGTTGAGCCACGCCTCGTGGGCGCGGTTGGCGATACCCTGCGCCGTCTCGCGCAGCAGGCCGGTCGGGTTGCCCTGCTGGTCCTTGAGGATCTCGCCGCCGGTGGGATTGGCCGTGTCGCGGGTCAGCTTGGCGGCCTCCATGGCCTTGGCGTTGACGAAGACGGCGTGCCCGCTGGCGTGCGTCAGCAGCACCGGATTATCGGGCGAGAATTGGTCGAGCGAAGCATGCAGCGGAAAGCCCTCGACATTCGGGTCCGGCGCCTTGTCCCACTTGGATTGGTGCCAGCCGCGGCCCACGATCCATTCGCCCGGCTTGGCTTGTTTGGCGGCGCGCGCCACTTGCGCCACGATATCGTCCCAGGTCCGCGCCTCGCGCAGGTCCAAGCCCTGGCGGTACTCGCCGATGCCCGTAAAATGGCCGTGCCCCTCGATGAAGCCGGGAATGGCGAGTTGGCCCTTGAGGTCGATCACCTTGGTGTTCGCGCCGATCCACCTTTGCGCGTCGCCATTGCCGCCCAGGGCGACGATGCGATCCCCACGCGCCGCCAGAAACTGTGCCGCCGGCGCGGCCGGATTCATGGTGACGATCTTGCCGTTCATCAGGACCAGGTCCGCGGGCTGGGCGTAGACCGCCGCGGGAATGGCGGCGAGGGCCGCCAGTATTGCAATGCGCATGGATATCAGGATATTACCCCGGAAGGGGCGAGTCCAACACGGCTTGCAAGCGCGCCTGTACTCGAGAAATTGCTATATGTCTTATATCGCACTTATCATCTAGTACTGCGGCTCAGTAATTATTGCTTTATAAAAAGATTCTTGTTGTATACTAGCCCAAGTCACATCGGGATCCCGGACTAACTAAAGGGAGGTGCAAGTACCCATGCGACGACCGCCGCACCCTCTATAAGTCAGCTTGACACAATCATCGACGATCACATAGGTGTTGTCCCTGAACTAAAAGGAGAATGACGAATGAGTGACCTCAAGCCCAGGGCATCTATTAGTGTGCCCAGTGACTTCTTATTCGGGGAAGTTCGCCCGGATCATAAGGTGGTTGCCAAGCCCGCACCGCCGCCGCCCCTCGGTCCGCTCGCGGCGTTTGTGAAAGATTGGGTCGGTAACGGCTTTAACACTATTTTCCGGCCAGACAATACCGCGACGCCGACACCCCTGCCCGTTCCGGTCGTGCCCACGCCCGATAACATCCTGGAACTGAACCTCACGTCCGAGAGCCTGTCGTTTTCAAAGAGCCTCGGCTCGGTTCCGAACCGGGGGACCACACCGCAGGGAGACATCTTCCTCAACGGAGTGCCGTATCTGCAGACCATCAACGACGTTACGATTGAGGGCCAAAGCGTCGGTATCCACGTGGAGCCCGGAATTTGGATTCATGTGCCGGCTACGACCGTGCCCCCATTAGGGGAAACAGTTACCCGCATGGCGTCGATCCCGCACGGCACTACTATCGAGGCGCAGGGCACCTTTGTGACCGTCGCCGGGCCGCCGAAGATAGACCCCGTGGACATCACTCCCTTTGTTACCGGGTCAAACCCGCCGAAGCCTATCCCTTTCCCCAGCCAGACCGCTGCCACTGCGGGCACGGCAAGAATCCCGCAAGATCTTACTAGCTTCATCGCTGCCGGCACCATCACGCAAGCTATGTTGACCGATCCCAATACGGTGATTCGCGATCACATCAGCAAACAAAAGATCATTAGTACCACCGCCATCATCATAACTACGGCGCCGCCTCCGCCTCCACCCCCAGGACTCTTCGGAGGCGGCACGGCCAATATCGCCTTTTTACTGGGCCAGGCGTTGGCGACAAAACCGAACGCCCAGGCTTTGCTGATGACGGCGGTTTTCTGGATCGAAACCGTGGAAGAGGTGATTCTGGTGGCGCCCGGCTCGATAGGCACGCCCTTCGCGGTCCAGGCCAAGCCCAGCGTTCCCGGTCAGCGCGTCCCCACATTCGCCGGCTCACTGCCGTTCGATCTGGACGTGCCGCGCGAGCTTACAGTTACTTTCACGCAGATTCAGTACACCCAAACGGTACTGCTGAACTTCAACGGCCTCACCTGGCCGCATGTTTCGGTGAACACGCTTGTGCCAGCC
>CAZARO010000670.1:0-4007 GCA_964487165.1 uncultured Solibacteraceae bacterium
GTGCGCGATTTGTATCAGGCGGCACTCGAAATGGAGCGGCGCACACGCGATCACTTCCGCAAGCTGGCGGCGGACCTTCCCGCGGGGCTGGAGAAGGATCTCTGCGGGGAGCTCGCTGCCGAAGAGGATGAGCACGTGGCGCTGCTCGAAGGCGAGCTGGAGCAGATCAGCTAACGTGCTCGAGGTGCCCGCGCGGCTCCACCACCGACTCCGGGGACAATCTGCTCCGGATGTGGAGTTGCAGACTGCGCGTCATGCGGTCCATGCGGATGTAACGCGCGCGCCGGCGGCGTAAGTGGACGATCAGGCAGACGTCGGCGAGGGCCAACAGCACCAGAACTATGACATCGACGGCGTTCATGCTTTGATCTAACCACGATATTCACCTTCGTAATAGGGCCAATAGTAACGGCGCGGTAATAGAGTACTTTCGAAGGGCCGTGTGGGAAGGTTGGTACTTTTCGCGCCTTTTCCGTCGCGGCCCTCCAGCCTCAGTGCAGTCCGCCAGCCGCCTGAATGATCTGGCCGGTAATCCATCCCGCATCGCCAGACGATAGAAACGACACCACCGTGGCGATATCGCGCGGCTGTCCCACGCGGCCGAGCGGCGTATCCGGAAGAGTCCGCGCGACCATTGGCTTGAATTCCGCCATCGCGGCCGTGCCTTCCGTCTCCACCGGGCCGGGCAGCACGGCATTGACGCGAATATTCTTAGGACCAAGCTCCGACGCCAGGCTCTTGGTCAGTACGTCCACGGCCCCCTTAGTCGCGCTGTAGACCGAAGCGTACGGAGGCGCCAACTGCGAAGCCACCGACCCGATATTGATGACCGTGCCGCCGCTGTCGCCGAACGCTCCAGCCGCGGCCTGCGTGGCAAACACCAGCCCGCGAACGTTGAGGTCGAACATGCGGTCGAAGTGCTTTTCGGTAATGGACTCCAGCGGGAGGAACTCGTACACGCCGGCGTTATTTACCAGGATGTCGACCTTCCCGAATTCCGCCACGGCCGCATTCACCAGCGCTTTGGCTTCCGCCGGCTTGCTGACATCCGCGCGTACGGCCTTGGCCGCGCCGCCCCCGGTTTTGATCTTCGCGACGACCGCTTCCGCCTGCCCGCCGCTGGATGCATAGTTGACCACTACCGACGCGCCATCGCGCGCCAGCTCCTCCGCGATGGCGGCGCCGATTCCCTTCGATGCGCCGGTGACCACGGCTACTTTTCCTGTAAGTTTTCCCACGGATATTCCCCTCTCGTTTAGCATTTACATATCGACAACTGTCTATATGATGCACTTTGCCAAGGGGGGATTCAGACTTTGCGGCGTCTGCCGGGGACCCGGCGGCGCATCTCCGCGAGATACTCCGCCCAGACCTTGCGGTCGAGCCGGTAATAGCAGAATTTGGCTTCCCGGCGCGGCTTGATCAGTCCGGCGACCGACAGTTCCTTGAGGTGGTGCGAGATGGTGGGCTGCGAGACGTCCGAATCGCTTGCCAGCGCGGCGCAGGCGACTTCGCTCTCGTGCGCGATTCGTTCCAGAATTTCCATGCGGCGCGGGTCGGCCAGCGCCCGGCTCACGCGATTGAATTGCTCAGCGTCCATCCGATTCGATGGTAACGCAATGTGCCCCGATTGCAGGCCGGATGGCCGCGCAGGGGTTACCGGTGAGCCTCCACAGGACGCCGCAGTTTTGGCTCAGCCAGGAGGCCGTCCGGAAGCGAACCCGTGCGGCTCCGCGGCGGGGAGCATTTCCGCCGGAGGCTCGCGAGGTTGATTGGACCGGCTTAGGACACCTCCACGCTACCCGCGTTTTGGGCGAGTCCGAGAGGGTTTCCGGGGCCGGCAGCGATGGCGCCGCCAGCGCTTTTTTGAGCATTCTTGCACTGCCAAATGAGAATCAGGTCAAATATTCCTTGATTCCGCCGATGTGGTCTCGATGAAGGGGCCGCTTCTGACTCCTGACTTCCATATCCCGCAGGGGATATCAAGGCAAGACCCTACATTTAGAACGTCAACTTCAACGCGAATTGGATCTGGCGCGACGGGTACGTGCTCCGAATAGTGCCGAAAGCGGCATCGCTGGTCTTCGTGTCTGGAATCCCGAAGTTGGTGTGATTCAAAATGTTGAAGAATTCCGAACGGAACTGCACCGTCGCGGCCTCGCCGATCCGGAAGTTCTTGTCGATGCCATTGTCCCATTGCCAGAAGCCGGGAGTGCGGAACGCGTTGCGGCCCAGGTCGCCAAACTCCTGGCTGGGCGACGGAGTAGTGAACGTATAACCGGCGAAATAAGTGTTCAGCATTTGCGAACGGCTCTGGCCGACCGCATTGCCGGTGACATTGGGACGCGGGAACGGCTCGCCGCGGTAATCGTTGGAGAGCGAGCTGATCTGGTTGGCGCCGGTGGCGTTGTAGATCACGTCGAGCGGCGTACCGGTATGCGCGGTATTGATGGCATTCAGCTCCCATCCGCCCACAATGGCGTCCAGGATAGGATTCATGCCGGAACCGAAGTGGCGGCCTTTGCCGACGGGAATCTGGTAGACCACGCTGGTCACGTTATTGAACTTCACATCAAAGCTGGAAGGCCCTTTTTCCGCTGCCAAATCGTGAATATTTTGTGGGTTGGCTTCGAAATAGCCGGCGTAATATTCCAGCGCCTGCTCGGAATCGCCCATCCCTTTGCCCCAGGTGAACGAGTTGAGGACGTATAAGCCCTTGGTGAAGCGGTGCTCCACGCGGGCCGCGAGGCCGTTGTAATGATTCACGCCCGCCGGATCGAGCCAGGTAATTGGTCCAAAGGTCGGAATCGGCACGCGCGCAGTATATGCGATGGTCTGTCCTACGGGATTCGGGGCTGCCTGATTGTAATCGGCGATGATCGGTAAGTGAGTGCTCTGGTTCCCGTTGTAAGACAACTCGAAGATCGTGTCCACGGGAAGTTGCCGCTGTACTGAGACCATCCAGTTCTGAATCATCGGCCAGGGACTGTTCGGCGGAGTATAGACCACATTGGACAGCGCGGGATTGAAGGCCGCCGGACTCGCGATGTTAGCGCTGAAGCTGTTCAGCGTGGTGAGGAACGTCGGCGATAACGGGTTCGATTGGCTCAGCACTCCGAATAGGGCCTGCGGAGCGTTGATGCCCTCCTCGGCGCTTCCCGGCCGGTTGAAGAAGGTGTAGCTGATGCCGTACCCGGCGCGGATCACGGTCTTGGCATCCGCGCTGTAAGCCAAGCCGACGCGGGGCCCAAAATTCCCGTAGTTGGGATGGACCAGTGCGCGATCGTACAGGCTTCCACCGCTCGCCTTCAACATGGTGTTTGTGGTGGGATCGAAATTCGAGTAGTTATTGTCGCGCTCATAGAGCGGAGAGGCGAACTCCCACCGCAGGCCAAGGTTTAGAGTAAGTTTCGGAGTGATGCGGTAATCATCCTGCGCGTACAGCGAGTGAACGAACTGCCGCAGGTTGACCACCGTGTAACTGCCCTGGTTGATGGTGTTGGGTAAGCCGAATATGAAATCCGCCAGGCTGTAGCTGGTGGCATCGCTGGCGCCGCCCGAAGGCTTGCTGAACCCGCCGGAGTAAGTGTCCTGGCCGTAAAGCGGGTTGGTGTCCAGAATCTCGGTGCGGATATTCATATACTGATAGCCGACCTTAATGGAATGCTTGCCCACGGTCTTCGAGAAGCTCAACGAGGGCACCCACAAAGTAGGATTCTGGAACTGCGGATTGCTGGTCTGGCGTCCCAGCGCGGTAAGTCCGGTGATGGTCTGCGTGTTGAGGCCGCCGGTGAGGCTTGGGGTCGTAGGCAGGCCGGCGAATCCACCGAACATTTGTGAAAGGCTCGGGCCGCCAAGGTAGGGCGGCTCTTTGCCGGCGACCATGTGGGAAAAGCTAAGACGCGCTTCCAGGATGGAGTCCGGCGTGACGGACCACGTATAGCCGGCGGATGCGTCCTGATCGATGGCGTGGATGTAGCCGTTGCCGTCGCCGCCGGAGGGACCGG
>CAZARO010000671.1:0-4001 GCA_964487165.1 uncultured Solibacteraceae bacterium
AGCGCACTTCCACGTCTTCCAGGCCGTGCCACTTTTCGGGCATGGAGAGCAGCGTCTTGGAGAGGAACTCGAGCTTCTCGGCGTGGATACTCAATTCGCCGGTGCGGGTGCGGAACAGGTAACCCTCCACCCCGATGATGTCGCCGATATCCAGGATCTTGAAAAGCTGGAAATCGCGCTCGCCCACGGCATCTTTCTTGACATAGAACTGCAGGCGCTCGCCGTTCTGCTGGAGGTGCGCGAAGCCGGCCTTGCCCATGTGGCGGACGGCCATGAGTCGTCCGGCAACGCGGACGCGCACTTCGGGCAGCAGCTCTTCGGCCGTCTTGGCGCCGTACTCCGCCAGAATCTGGGGCAGGGTGTGAGTGAAATCGTACCGGCTGCCATAGGGGCGGTATCCCAGCGCTTCGATCTCGCGAATGCGGGAGAGGCGCTGCTTTAATAAGTCGTCTTCCAGGGACAATGCGATCTCCTAGGGGGAAAGCAGCTATTATCGCCGATTTGGCGGGGCAAAATCCGGGTCACAGATCGGCGGTAACTATATTTGCCGGTCTTTCAATTACTTGGAAGGACCGCGCGGCGGGCGTTTTGCGGCCCGAATGATAGTCTCAAGGCGGAGAAAAAACCCCATGACACGATACCCCATCTGTACTGGCTTGCAAACAGTCACCGCCGCCGGTCCGGTTACCGGCACGCTGAGCACGGCGGCGCTCAACATCGCAACCCTTTTTCTGGACGTGAGCGGCCTCACGTCCGGAACCTGTCGAATCTCGATCGAAGACTCGGCCACCGGAGCATTCGGCGACGCGCTGCCCGTCAAGGTCTGGCACTTCGTGGCCGGAGAACAGGTCGAAGGCATCACCGTGAGCGCCAACCTGGACGAGATTCCCAACATCCGCGCGGGTGCCACCGGAAACGCACTGCGCGTGAACGTTCTCTCCCTCCCCTCCGGCGCATCCCTCAGTTTGAGCGCGACAGCCGCCGCATAAGCCGATGCCCGACCTGCAAGATACCCTCCTCGAAGAGTTCCAACAAATTCAGGGAGCCATTTCCGACAGCGACGAGGCATGGAGCACGGGCGGCGGCCAAGGTGGCAGCGGCGGCGGCCAGAAGGACACCGCGCCGCGCGGTGACGTCGACTCGCTGGGCGACCAGACGGGCAAGATCGACTACGGCAGCAGCAGTTCCAGCTCCTCAAGCGGTTCCTCGGGCGGCCCTTTGAGCGGCATCGGAGGAGCGCTCGCCGCCGGCCTCGGCATCGTCCCGCTGGGACTGGAACTCGCCAGCCTTTTCGGGGGAGGTTCATCCACGCCTGCCCCACTCACCCGCTACGCCATGCCGGACAGCATAGGCTTCGTGGGTTCGACGGACGACAGCGGCGCGAATTCCGTCGCCGACTTCGGCCAGACGGGCCAGCCGCGATCCTACGGCACCCCGGCGGCACAAGTCGCGGGCAGCGCGGCGCCGGCACAGGCGCAGAGCGCGCCTTCGAGCGGCGGAGGCAGCCAGGGCCAAGCCGTGCAAATCACCGTGCAAGCCATGGATTCGCAATCCTTCATGGACCGCAGCGACGACATCGCGAACGCCGTAAACAAAGCCCTCCTGGCCTTGCACCCACTTGCCGACACCATTTCAAACTTATGACACACCAAGAACTTCGCACGACACTGCAGGCGCTGCGCGCCAGCGACCATGCCTACAAAGGGGTGCGGCCGGCCGATTCCACGCCGGCCGAAGCCCCGGCCTTCCTGCTGCAGGACGACACCGTGGGCTCGCTCGACTACGCAGCCAGCGCCGCCATCGACTACTGGCCGCAATGCAGCCAGTGGGAACTGATCGGCTCCGACGAGCAACTCGGCGCGCAACGCAACTTGCCGCCGGGACTGGCCGGACTCCGAACGCCAACCAAGCTGGCAACTTTCAGCGGGAAAACGGGAGCGTAGAAGCATGAAAGCAGAAGTACACAGGGCGGCGTTGGCGGCACTCAGCGCCAGCGCGCATAATCATAAGGGAATCAGGCCGGCGGCGGCGGAGAATCAGGAGGCCCCTTGCAGGCTGCTCGCGAGCGATGACGCGGAGGGCTTCGATGAGGCCGCTGCGGCGGCCGGGAACCAATGGCCGGGGGAGACCGAATGGGACCTGGTGGCCAGCGACTACGCGCTCTCGAGCGAACAGGACGTCGACTGGCCGGAAGGAATCGGCGCGCTGGGGATGCCGCTCACGATCGCGAGATTCAGCACGTTCGAAGGCGACGGCTCTGCGGAGGACGCGGGCGGCGGAAGCGACTTCTAAGAGTGGGTCAGGATGGCATCCTGCGGCCGAGTGGCACTCGGCCAGGCGGGTTACCAGGGGTATCAACCAGCCGCTGGAGTTTGGCCATTTGCCCCCTAACTGGCGGGCTGAAGCCCACCCCACCGGTGGCGCGGGCTTCAGCCCGCGAAGGCCGCCTTTCAGGCAGCCGGGCCGGCTGGAAAGCCGGCCTGCAGGCAGGATTGCCTGCCCCACTTGGGAAATCGGTTATCATAGGGCTTCGTTTTGCGAAGATCCATTTCCATAATTATTCCTGCCTACAACGAAGAGAAGCGGCTGCCGGCCACACTTTGCAAAGTGAAGGAATACCTGGCGGCCACTTCGTGGGAGTTCATCGAGATCGTCGTGGTGAATGACGGCTCGCGCGACCGCACCGCGGAGTTGGCGCGCAAGGCCGGCGTGCGCCTGATCGAGAACCCCGGCAACCGCGGCAAAGGATACTCCGTCCGCCACGGAATGCTGAAGGCCGCAGGCGATTGGATTCTCTTCAGCGATGCCGACCTGTCCACCCCCATCGAAGAACTCGACAAGCTGTGGAGCGCCACGGAGCGCGAGCGCGCGCAAGCGGCCATAGGATCACGGGACCTCGACCGGTCGCTGATCGGCGTGCGCCAGCCCTTGTTCCGCGAATTCGGTGGCCGTTTCTTCAACCTGGTGATCCGCCTGATTACCGGTCTTCCGTTCCACGACACGCAGTGCGGCTTCAAGCTTTTCGAAGGCGCGGCGGCGCGCGAAATTTTCCGGCGTCAACGCGTGGAGCGCTTCGGCTTTGACGTGGAAGTGCTCTTCATCGCGCAGCGCCTGGGGTATCGCACGCTGGAAGTGCCGGTCCGCTGGAACGACGTGGCGGGCACCAAAGTGAAAATGCTGGGCGCCTTGGCCGCGTTTCTCGATCCCCTCAAGGTCCGCTGGAATTCCATCGCCGGCAAGTATAAATAGCCAACGTTCCACCCTCTCCATACGTCTATTCAGGCATGTGGAAAGACCTGGTATTTTCGTTGCGCACTCTGCGCCGCAGCCCTCTGTTCACTACCGTCGCAGTGCTCTCGCTGGCGCTCGGAATCGGCGCTAATACCGCCATTTTTTCCCTCCTCGACCAGGTGATGCTACGGTCGCTCCCGGTGAAAGACCCGCATCGCCTGGTGGTACTCCACACCGAATACAACGCTTCCGGAAGCAGCACCAGCGACAATAACGAATCCGTCTCTTCCTACCCGATGTACCGCGATCTGCGCGACCGCGACCCGGCCTTCAGCGGCGTGATCGCGCGTATGGGTATCGGAGTTACGCTCGCGCGCCAGGGGCAGGCTGAGCAAGCCTCGGCCGAGTTAGTCTCGGGTAATTTCTTCCAGACGCTGGGAGTGGGCGCTGCCATCGGCCGGGTGCTGACGCCCCAGGACGACGGTGCGCCCGGCGCGAATCCGGTGGTGGTGCTGAGCCACAGCTATTGGACCACGAAGTGCGCCTCAAACCCGGCGATTCTGAACCAGACGGTGACGTTGAATGGAAATCCCGTCGTGGTCATCGGTGTGGCAGAGGCGCGCTTTCAAGGACTTCGGCCTGGAAGTACCCCTAACCTGTACGTGCCCATCGCCATGCAGAAGGCCGTCAAACCGACATGGGACGCGCTGGAGGACCGCAGCTTCCGCTGGCTGAACATTTTCGCGCGCCTCAAACCGGATATGCCTTTG
>CAZARO010000672.1:0-3996 GCA_964487165.1 uncultured Solibacteraceae bacterium
ACCGCGATAAACACGTATGCCACGATCAGGCGGTTGCGCAGCCGCCAGATGGCCCGGCGCGCTACCCGGCGGGCAATCTGGTAGGCCGTGACGATGCCGAAAATCGTCATCAGCAGGCCTGCCGCGATCTGGATGGCCAGCCCGGCGTTCAGGAAATGCAGCAGAAGAAAGGCAACGGTGAGGAGGATGAAGGCTTGTCCGACGCGGCCGAGCCGGCCCCAACCACCCAATATGCCTTTCCGCATAGTTCCAGACTAGCGTACCCGAATGGTTGACGGGTACAATCATTGAATGCAAAGACGCACATTCGCGATCCTTACACTCCTTTTGGCCGTGCTGACCGTAACCGCCTGGGCGGCCGACATCACCGGCACTTGGACCGGCACGATTTCCGGCGGCGGGAACGATTTTTCCCTCACCTATAGCTTTAAACAGGACGGCGACAAGTTCTCCGGCACGGTAACCGGCCCGCAAGGCGACCCCATGCCACTGATCGAGTGCAAATTGGACGGCGACAAGATTGCTTTCGCGGTCAAAGTCGACCTGGGCGGCAACGTCGCCACATTTTCGAGCAAAGGGACCATCAAGGGCGACGAGATCGCGCTGGTCACCACCAACGATGCCGGAATCGATGCCGGCGGCGAGATGATCATCAAAAAGCAGGCGAAATGAGCTGTGCCTCGCCACCTTTGAACCATGCCCAAGATCGCCAGGATCGAAGCATTTCAGGTGGACCTGCCGCTGCACGAGGGCAGCTACAAATGGTCCGGCGGAAACTCGGTCGAGGTTTTTGATTCCACCGTAGTCTCCGTCCACACCGATACCGGCCTCACCGGCTACGGGGAGGTTTGTCCCCTGGGACCGGCCTACCTGCCGGCTTATGCGGAAGGTGCGCGCGCCGGAATCGCCAAGCTGGCGCCGCAACTTATCGGGCTCGATCCTACCGAACTGGGCCTGCTGAACGGCCGCATGGACGCCGCCCTGCGCGGCCATCCGTACGTCAAATCGGCGCTCGACATGGCGTGCTGGGACATTCTCGGCAAGGTGGCCGGCCTGCCGCTAGTCACGCTGCTCGGCGGCCGCTACGGCGAGACTTTCCCGTTGTACCGCGCTATCTCGCAGGAAAGTCCGCCGGCGATGGCCGAAAAGGTGGCGCACTATCGCGCCGAAGGCTACACTAAGTTCCAACTCAAAGTGGGTGGCGATCCCGATACCGATATCGAACGCATTCACCAGGTGGCCGCGAAGCTGCAACGCGGGGACGTGCTGATTGCCGACGCCAATACCGGATGGACGCAGCACCAGGCGCTGCGCGTGGCCGATGCCGTGCGCGCGGTGGACGTCTATATCGAACAGCCGTGCGCCAGCTATTCCGAGTGCCTGGTGGTGCGGCGCCACACCGACCGGCCCTTCGTGCTCGACGAAGTGGTGGACAGCCTCGAGATGGTAGTGGAAGGCGTCCGCGACCAGGCCATGGACGTGATCAACCTGAAGATTTCGAAGATCGGCGGCTTGACGAAAGCGCGCCAGATTCGCGATCTTTGCGTGTCGCTGGGAATCGCGCTCACTATCGAAGATACCTGGGGCGGCGATATTATCACGGCGGCCATCGCCCACCTGGCACATAGCACACCTCCCGCTTATTTGTTCACCGCTACCGACTTCAACAGCTACGTGAGCGTGAGCAATGCTGCGGGCGCGCCGCAACGCAAAGATGGACGAATGGCGGCGCCGTCGGCACCCGGCCTGGGCGTGGAGCCCCGCTGGGAAGTGGTCGGCAAACCGGTGATTTCGGTGTAGGACATGCTTCAGCTTGTCCCCTGGCGTTTGGCCAATGTGCTCCCTAACTGGCGGGCTGAAGCCCACCCCACCGGTGGTGCGGGCTTCAGCCCGCGAAAGGCGAGCGACGCTGGCCCCAGAATTATGCGATTGATAATGGCGATTCTCATGCTCGCAACTTTGACCCACGCGCAGGAATTCGATCTCGTAATCTCGAACGGCCGCGTGATGGACCCGGCCACCGGTTTCGACGCCATCCGCCACGTGGGAATCCGCGCCGGCAAGATCGCGGCCCTCTCCACGGAAGCGCTGCGCGGCCGGACTGTACTGGATGCCCAGGGACTGGTGGTGGCGCCGGGATTTATCGACCTGCATTCCCACGGACAGACGCCCGAAAACTACCGCTTCAAGGCCATGGATGGGGTCACCACCGCGCTCGAAATGGAGGTGGGCGTTTCGCCGGTTCCCGCGTGGTATGCCGCGCGGGAAGGCAAAGCGCTGGTCAATTTCGGCGCCTCCTCGGGCCACTTGCCGGCGCGCATGGCGGTGATGCACGATAGCGGCACGCTGCTGCCGCGCGATAAAGCCGTGGAACGCGCGGCCACCCCCGAAGAGCACCGCGAGATTCTCGCGCTGGTGCGCCGCGGCCTGGAAGCGGGAGCGCTCGGCATCGGGGTGGGCATCGCCTATGTGCCGCTGGCGACGCGCACCGAGATTCTCGACTTATTCAAACTCGCGGCGGAGAAAAAAACAGCCCTCTATATACACATGCGCAACGGAGGCCCGGTGGAACCGGGCGCGATCGACGCGCTCCAGGAGGTGCTTGCCGATGCCGCAGCCACGGGCGCTTCGCTGCACGTGGTACACATCACCAGCATGGGCCTCCGCGAGACGCCGCTGTGCCTGGAGATGATCGCCGGAGCGCGCCGGCGCGGCCTCGACGTCACCACTGAGGCCTACCCTTATACCGCGGGGATGACGGATCTCGGGTCGGCCATTTTCAGCGACGGATGGCAGGCACGGCAAGGCGGCATCGGCTTCGGCGACCTGCAATGGGCCGCCACTGGCGAGCGCCTCACCGCCGAAAGCTTCGCGCGTTACCGACGGCAGGGCGGTATGGTGGCGATTCATTCCATCCCCGAGGATGTCGTGAAGCTCGCCATGGGCGACCCGCTGGTCGAGATCGCTTCCGATGGCATTCTGGAGAACGGCAAGGGCCATCCGCGCGCCGCCGGCACGTTCACCCGCGTGCTGGGCCGCTACGTCCGCGAGCAGCACGTCCTGACGCTGATGGAGGCGCTGCGCAAGATGACCTTGGCGCCCGCCGAACGGCTCGGCGTGACATCCAAGGGGCGAATCGCCGTGGGCGCCGACGCCGACCTCGCGGTCTTCGATGCCGCGCGCGTGACCGACCGCGCCACCTTCGAGAATCCCGCGCAGTATTCCGAGGGGATGGTCTACGTGCTGGTCAATGGAGTGCCTGTGGTGCGCAACGGCTCGCTGGTGGAAAGCGTCGCGCCCGGCCGCGGACTGCGGCGGTAGGGCCACCGGAGCCGCTCAAGCTCGTGTGGGCGGACTTCAGAGGGAGTGCTGATCGACCGCTCCCTCGCGGTCGCGGCCCGGTAGGCTTTGGCAAACACAGAGGCGCCATTCCGAGCCGCGCGCGCCAGCAAGCGGTTCTTCGAATATGGCAACTCCCTCTTCAGTCTGCGGGGGCGTCAGCCTGATCGGCGAGCGAAGCTAGCCTGACAAAACGTCACCGCTTGGGCCGCAGGCGCGACCACAACTGATACCCCAAGACGATCGCCGCCAGCAGCGCTGCGATGGCCCACGTCAAGTCCCCCAGCACGCCGTCGAGCGCAATTACCCGATCGCTGAAGAAGCGCCCCAGCGATATGTACACCGCCGCTCCGGTGCATTCTCCCAAAATGTCCCAGAAGAGGAACCGGTGCCACGGATAGCCCGCCGTACCGCTGGCAAGGTTGATCCACGGCCCCAGCGGACTGAGCAGCCAGCGCGTCACAAAAATGCCCGGACCGCCCCACGCGCGCGCTTTGGCCTCCATGGCCTCGATGCTGTCCTTCTTGCCGAAAAAGCCGCTCAATTTGGCCACGGCGGCCGACCCTCCCCATCGCCCGATGGCGTAGCCGGCCAGATCTCCGAGGATGGAGCCGCCGCTGGCCGCACCCAGGGCCCACCAAAGATCCATCGCCCCTT
>CAZARO010000673.1:0-3993 GCA_964487165.1 uncultured Solibacteraceae bacterium
CATTGATCACCGCATACAAGCTGTCGAAGCTCGACGACTTGTCGGCTGTAACGCTCCAGCCACTTAGCTCGATCCGGTGGTCCCGGGGCAAGACCCATGGGTGCTTCTCATCCGGCCACGCCGGTACACTGCCCTTATCGACTAGGTCTATATCAAACAGCATGCTATTGGTGATCTTGTCGGGCGAGTCGAGACCGAACTTCGACTGGAACGACGGCGATTTGTCTTCGACAACCTTGATGTCGCTGACCTGATCTTCGAACAGCTGCAGTTCAAGTCGACCGTAGTCGTTCGGCGAATCACTTTCCAGCCTCAATCGAACAATCGGATCGTAAACGCGGCTAGTACCCCACAACGTTTGTAGCGCATCGAAATCCAATGGCATGATGTTCAGCGGAAACACGGACGAAAGAACGCCCGGGACGATACGGTATCGCCCCACGCCGCCTGAAGCCCGTTCCAGGCTCAGGTACATTGCATCCGCCTTGTAGAAGATCTTCCGCCAGTAGCCCTCCTTAGAATACGGTATGCTCATCTTTGCCCAAACAACCGCCGGTCTTCGAGGCAGGTCTAGCCATCGTCCCATTTGAAACGGGACCGAGCCGAGTGACGGAATCAGTTTATGCCGGGGGGGCGCCTTGCGGTGTGCCAAAATCATTTTCCCCGGCTGGCCTAACACCGGTTCGTACTCATCGAGCAGTTCACACCATGTAGCCGGCACGTCCAGCAATGGATGGCGACCGTCGCTAGCCTTCCATTCAAACAAAACGTAATCAATGTGTTTCGATGCAGCTTTCAGTTCGGAAGCGGTCATTGTGTCCAGGTATCTAGAGTAAGAGGAGTAGGTCTGTAGATTGTATAGAGGCCACAGTCTGAATTGTCCGCTCTGAGCGTACGTAAGCTCCCATGGGAAGACGACCGCAGTGGAGCCTCGAAGCAGGGTGCTAAAGGACATTGGCAATTCGTTATCCGCGCTGGGCTTCCTCTTGGCTTCTTCTGTACGGCCTGCCGTCTTGGGCCAATCGAGCAGGTCCAGCCCAAGCTGCCGGTTACTACTACTAGACCAGAAGTCACTATTCCACACTGGGACATAGGTATTGATGCCACTCAGCGCGGCCAACACAAGCACCGGCAACACAAGGGTGTACTTGATCACGATTTCACGACACGGCCGCAAAAGACAAATCAGGTACGCCCCCAAAAAAACGGCGAAGAAATAGGTTATTATAACGTGCCCATCGCTTCGAACAAAACCATGCTTGAAAGCCACCCAATACAACAGAGCGAAAACCGGCGCAGCGGTCCACACCAGCACTTTCTTGGCGACCGCATACCCTAAACCAAGCAGGAATAGACCAGCTAGCACCACACCATAGAACGCATCTTGAGGGCTAGTGGGGAGCGACATAGCCTCGTTGAACCCGGAGGAAAGCTCCAACGAGCCCGTAAGGTATTTTGAAAGACCGCCTGGCGAAGGGTTGTAAATCAGAAACGCCAACGGGCCCACCGCGATGGCCGCCACGGCGGCCGCACAGGCTCGCCAGGCACTAGGGCGCGGCGGCCAATCGATCGATACCAGCACGTACACTCCGACTGCGACTATGCATAAAACGTAGCCGGTGAACTTCACAAACATTGCGAGTGCGCAAAGTGCAATCAGCCAAAGATATCCTATCCACTGTCGAGGCTGTTCTATCAGGTCAAGAGCTACCACCAACACCGCCGCCACGATGAAGTAGTCAAACCATCCCAACAACAGATATCGAGACAAACATAAGCCCGCCATCAGGACGAGGGCCTTTAGGAATCCGTTCACTGCTGTACGATGGATTCTAATAAGGTGGATTAGCAGGATTAGCCACACGGCGCCCCGAATGAGATTTGCCGTCGCAAGGTTGTTTTGAAAGTTTAATGGGCAAGTAATGAAGCCTAATGGGCCATACGTAAAAACAATCTCCGATCCAAAATGGAAGCCTGCGTTGACAAGGTAATTGAGACCAAACTGCCATGAAGCGTCGACGCCGCTCCCCGAGACGCGATATCCGAACGGTAGGGTGAGCAAGGCACAGTAAATAAAGAAGATCGCGAATACGATGTTAGACAGTTGCCGCAGAAAAGCCGGATCGACCTCGATGGATATTCGGTGCCTGGGTTTGGCGACAACCTCGGTGACCACCTGAACTGACACCGGATCGAGGAGCATTCGGGGGGACGGTGTGGCTTGCTTGTGGTCCGATCCGTTCACGGACTCGTCGGCCGTCGCGCCATGCGCGCTGGCGGACGCAGTTTCTGTTCTCGGCGATTCAGTGCTGGCGACCATCGAACTCGCGGCGAGATCCTGTGGCATTTTTTCCGTTGCGGGGCCTTTGGACACCCTGGCCTCCTTGCGGAAGAATCGCTTCAGGAATCCCATTTGCGCGTGCAGAAAACCGCGCTTTCCACTACTGCTGTCACCCATCCTATTCACCTCGGATAAGGCGTTATTGTAGCGCTTCGCGCGTACTCTCCGGACATGCGACGGGTCGTCGGTCGAGACCGGCTGATAGCACTGAAGAAACGAAGATCACGCAGCGAGAGGCTGCCGCAGAGTTGGAGTTGAATGTACGGCAGGTACTGCGCCGGCTGGATGGGTTGAAGAAGAAGGGGAACAAGGCGGTCGTCCGAGGGAAGCCCATGGCGGAATCGATCTGGTCCTATGGTGTTTCAAAACCAAACTCGAAACCAAATCCCAGGGCGGGAACCGACTGCCTCCCGCTGGTCGGCCCGCAGGCAGGCAAAAAGAACGCGCTGGGAAGATCACGCTCTTTCCCCTCGTCCGCAGATGAGTTCCGGCCGGCTATTCCTCGATCGGGTTGCTCGCAAGCATTGCCGTCTCGCTTCACCGGCACACGCAGAATAACACGCGCTCCCGAAAGCCTTAGGCAGAAGGCGACCTTTCTATTTTGCCCACGAGGGGACATTTCTACTTTGCCTTGACAGTACGTTTCTTCGCGTTGACAGGCCTCCACGGAGGTGCTAAACTTTACGGTCCAGAGCGTTCATGTTTGACGAGAGTATACGAAAAAAGCTGTTATGGCAGATAAGACTTCGGAGCGCTGTAAGGGACACCTTGACGATGCGGTTGAGCACCGTATTATCGGTTGGGCCATTAACCACGACGACCCGGATACGCCCGTCGCCGTGGAGATTCTGGTAGACCGGGTTTCTATTGGGTGCGTGACCGCGAATGCCTTTCGATCCGACGTAGCGAAGGCTCTTGCGACCAACGGAAACCACGGATTTGCAGCTGAGATTCCCACGACGCTCCGTGACGGCAAGACTCATGTAGTGGAAGCGCTTTTCGCGGATACCCGTCTCCCTTTGGACGACAGCCCCAGAGATATCCTGTTTGCCGCTCCAGCACCTGCACGTTCTCGAATGGTGGATGCTGGTCTTGTAGGCCGCGTTTTTGAGGGGCATCTGGACTCGGCAGCGGGTGGACTAGTGGCTGGGTGGATCTTAGACGCCGGGCATCCCGAGACCCGCCTGTCCGTGGATCTCTTCGTCGACGGATCTTTTGTCAGGACCGCGGTTGCCGACCGGTGGCGGGCCGACTTATATGGCAAAGGCGACGGCTACTGCAGTTACGGGTTCAGCATTCCGATCCCGCCCCGCTTTCAAGACAGCGGTATGCACATGGTCGAAGTCCTGGTGGCCGGAACAGATACACCGATTAAGAATTCCCCTTTGCATGTAACGCTAGAGCCCAGTCCGACCCGTGTTATCGAGCAACGGTCCTGGATTCGCAGCTGCTTGTCAGGCACGACGCAACAGGGCGGGCTCGGCAAGGGCATTTCCGTAGTTATACCCACATACAACCGGGCCGCTATGCTCGAAGCTTGTCTGTTGAAGTGTCTTGAATGTTCGAGCGGATTGAAGATCGAATTTATAGTCATCGATGACGGATCCAAGGACGATACCCGCGATCGCCTCTTGGAACTGCAGAAGCGGTAT
>CAZARO010000674.1:0-3993 GCA_964487165.1 uncultured Solibacteraceae bacterium
GTGATCCTTGGGCAGCGACCGCAGCATCTCGGCCATTCCCACGGCCACCCAGCCGTTGCCGCGTCCCCAGTAAAACGGCACGTCGGGCGCATGGTAGAACAGCCCGTTGGGCTGCTGCAGCTTTGCGAGATACGCCGTCATTTCGAGCGCCGCGCGGTCAAGGTACTTGCGGTCGCCGGTGGCACGGAACGCCTGCACCTGCACCGCCGTGATCATGAACATGTCGTCGATCCAGAAACGCGTCTCCGCCGTCAACCCCTCGGGCGTGGGATTCTCCCACTGCCGGTCCGCAATCGCCTGCCCGAGATCGAGGTACTTCTTGTCCTTCGTCTGGATGTAAATCTCCAGCGGGACCGTGCCAAATACGGAATAGTCCACGTGGCGCTCCGTGGACACCAGCTTGGAGTCGGCCCCCAGCAGCGGATCGAAGCGCGCGATCAGGCGGCGCGTCAGGTCCTTATCGCCGCTCAACCGGGCGAACGTCAGCGAGCCATACCAGGCGCAGACCTCGGGATAAATAATGGTGTTGGTGCGCAGGTGCGCGCTCGTCACGAAGCGTTCGGCCACGCGTTTGCCGATCTCCCGCGGTGATTTCGTCGCCGGCCAGTTGGCGAAGTCCTTCTGGGCCATTCCCGGATGGACGAAGCCCAGCATAGCGAAGCAGGTGAGCAGTGCTCTTGGCATGATCTATTGTCCCTCCCGTCGAGCTTGATAGAAACTTACTATTGTAACTTCGTGGCACCCAGATAATTTCCGAACCCGACCACCACAGTAGAGAGTATTAGCACGAAGATGCTGAGCCCCAGCAGCGCCTTGGTGCGTCCGCTGGCGCCGCGCCATTCATGCAGGCCGATGCCCCACAGGCTGCTGAAGATTATGATACTCGCCATGTGCAGCGTCCAGCTGGAGAACTTATAGACGCCCATCTGCGTCTCGCCCATGGTATAGAAGAAAAACTGGAAATACCAGGTCACCCCGGCCAGGGCGCTGAAAAGATAGTTGGGCAGCATTGGGGCCTTGCTCTTCGCGGAGCTGAAATATTCGTGTCCGCTGCGATTGCGTACGTTCAACAGTACGCACCACACGAAATTCGTGGTGAACCCGCCCAGCAGCACCGGCACCAGCACCGGCAGCCCCTGCCATAGAGTGGTGGTGCCGTGCGCCAGCGCCAGCACCTTGATGGGGTCGCCCGCGCGCAAGCCGTAGGAGAAGCAGGCGCTCATCACGCCCGAGAAAGTCGCCACCAGGACGCCTTTCCTGAGGTTGAATTCCTTGATCACCTCGTGTTTCTGCTCGGCCGACATTTCCCGTTCTTTGGACATGCCGGCGCGGCCCGCAATCGCGATGCCCGCCATGCACACCCCCACCCCCAGGAGAATCACCCGCCCCGAAACCGTGCCCACCACGTTGCTCATGAACACGCCATCGAAAATCGGCGGCATCAGTGTGCCGAACGCTGCGCAGTATCCCAGCACCATCGCCATCCCCAGCGACATCCCCAGGTAGCGCATGGTCAGGCCGAACGTGAGGCCGCCGAATCCCCACAGCAGGCCCCAGAAATAGCACCACAGCAGCGTCGAGGTGTGCGCCTCCCGCAGCACCCGAGTGAGATCGTTGGTCATCAGCAGGCCGAGCACCCAGGGCGCGACGATCCAACTGAAAACGCCGCCCACCAGCCAATAGGTCTCCCACGACCACCGCTTTACGCCCCGATACGGCACGTAGAAACTGCCTGAAGCGAGGCCGCCCAGCCAGTGAAACACCACTCCCAGTCCCGGATTCGGTGTCATAAATCTGATTCCAGCGAAACTGTATTGTACTGGCTGGCACGGGCGCTGGGGGGCTGGCAAGAAAAATTGCTTCAGCTCATCGCGCGGCAATTGAAACACCGGTAATCCTCTTCAGGCGCGCTTAGGAGCGGGGCAGATCGGACTTAGTGCTATCGGCTACCGGAACCCGCACGTCAATTACAACACCCTGCCCCGCCCGGGAGCGGATCTCCACGTCGCCGCCCGCGCTTCTTGCCCGCGCGCGCATGCCGATCAGGCCGAGGCCGCGCGGATTGGCGGGCGTGGGAGTAAGTCCGCAGCCGTCGTCGGCAATCCGCAGCGTCACCAGGTTGCCCGCGCCTTCCAGTTGCACGCGCACGTGCTTGGCGGAAGCATGGCGGGCCACGTTGGTGAGCGCCTCCTGCGCGATGCGGAACAGGTGGGTCTCGGTTTCATCCGGCAGGCGGCCCTCGAAGGGAGTGTCGCAGGCCATGTCGATGCCGGTGCGCTGCGCGAAACCCTCGCATAGCCAGTGCAGGCCCGCCGCCAGCCCGAAATCGTCCAGAATTGTGGGCCGCAGAAGCTGCGACATCTCGCGCACATTGCCGATGGCTTCATCCACCAGGCGGAGGCAATCGGCGAGGCGCGCGCGCTGAACTTGCCCGTTGGAGTCGAGCGCGGTCAGATTGGTCTTGACAGCGCTGAGCGACTGCCCCAGCTCGTCATGCAGCTCGTGCGAGAACCGGCGCGCCGCGGCCTCTTGGTCTTCCAGCATGTGGAATGAGACGCGGCCCAGTTCGGCGGTCTGCCATTCCATCCTCCGCACCAGGTTCGATGCCATCCGCACGGTGATGCCGGCGAAAATCAGCGCCAGCAGGACGCTGGCCGAAGCGAACAGCAAAGAAGCCTCCAGCAGGCGCGCGGTGACGCGGTTGATCTGCGCCTGCGCCGCGCTCACCTTGCGATACTGCGTCTCGATCAGGCGTCCCACCACGGCGATGAAGGCTTCGTGATCGCGAAACAGCTCCATAGAGCGGAAGCTTTGCGGCGTGTCCTGGGAGAGAATGCGCCGGGCCTCGGTGGCGAACTCCGTCGAAGTCTGGCGCAGGCGCTGCCAGAGTTGTTTCTCCGGAGTGCGCGCCCCTTCAGTGCAGATGCGGTCGATATCCTGGTCCGCCTGGCCGAGTTGCTGCGTGATGCCGTCGTAGTCCACCGAATCGGGGTCGCGCGCCAGCACGGAGAATACCTCGGCGACGCTGGTTTCCTGGCTGTGTAGTTCGACGATGAGGCGGTTGGTGACCTCCTGGTCGCGCACCAGGCCGGTGGCGCTCTCTTGAATCGACCGGATATTGCGGATGCCCACCGCGGCGGCGCCCAACAGCAGCAGGATTACCAGAGCGAACCCCAAAGTCAGCACGCGGAAGATGTTCTGGTGGGTAATCTGGCGTGGATGCATCGCGTTATCAGTATCCCGCGGCGGGGTCATGGCCGATACCCCCGGTTCGGGCTAATTTTGCACACTAATAAACATTAACCTCGCTAGACCCGAATTCGGTGCCTTCCATAGCCTGCGCAGGCTATCGAGTTAAAAAGCCATCTGACGGAAGATTAGATTGTAAGCGGGCGATGGGCCCGCAGGGAGAGAAAAAAATGAAAAAGACTTTATTCGCCGCGATCGCACTGGCGATCGCCACCATGCCTCTGACGTTTGCTGCCCAGGCCTCCAAGGCCGCTTCGCCCGCAGGGCCTTCCGCCACCACCAGCAAGACGGCCAAGAAAAGCACCGCCAAGAAGAGCACCAAAACGAACACCACCAAGAAAAGCACCAAAACTCCGGCCAGCACGCCCAGCAAGTAAGCCGCTGGTCCAACACGAACTCCTCCCCGCCGGTTCCCACTTAGGGCCGGCGGGTTTTCTTGTTTCCCTTCACATCTCCACCACCACCTCGATATCCACCGTCCGCCGCAAAACGTTCACCGACACCTCATTATCATGCCGCACCACCAGCAGATCCGCGCCGACATCGCGCAATCGATTTGTGGGAATCACAAACGACAGTTCTTTGTCTCTCATAAATTGTTCGGATGTCTGTGGGGGCAGGCGCGGGGAGCGTGCGTCCTGTGAGGGGATGGGTTGGATAGTGGGTGCCCGGTCACGCGGTGGCCGGGCTTTCGTTCCTCAAACATGCGGTGCCCAGCTTCAGGCTACGCGACGATCCGTGAAG
>CAZARO010000675.1:0-3991 GCA_964487165.1 uncultured Solibacteraceae bacterium
TGGCCAACCTGTACCGCTCGCGATCTGAGATGGGCGATGCGGAAGCGACACTGGAGGAGGCGCTCCGATTATCGGAGGGCGACGCCCATGCGCTCTCCGCCCTGGCGTGCCTCTATATGAAATTGGGCCGGCGCGAGGAGAGCGTCGGCATCCTCCAGCAGATGGAGCAACTGGCCACGACACGGTACGTTTCTCCCTTCGATCTGGGCAATGTGGCGCTCACCCTGGGGGACGAGGACCGCGCCGCTACGTGGATGGAAGAGGCCTACCGCGAGCGGTCCACCGGTATGGTCTTTCTGTGCCGTGAAAAGTCGGAAGGGATCATGAATTCGCCGCGCTTGCGGTCGCTGGTGCAGAAGATCGGGCGGGGCTGAGCGGGCACTAAGGCACCGTCCCGTCGCGATGTTCTCGCGTGGCGCGAAAAACATTATCTTCTCTTGGTCGCCGTTCGTCTGGCTGCAACTTCACGCGCTGAGATCGAGGGGTAGGTCCATAGCTCCCTCACGAGCTTTGCTGTGGCAAACGGCGGGATTTACGCTCTCGCGTTCTCTCCAACTGTCCGTACACTCCGATTCGGCTCTCTGTAGCCGGCAAGCTGAGCGCGGTGGGGCGTGCTTTAGCCCGCCTTCCAATTTGTCTTATTCTGGCCGCCTTTACGCCTCTCGATTAAGAGTCCTGCCGGCGCGCGACAGGCCGCCGGTTAACCCCCGATTGCCTTCAGCCCTATCGCCAATTCAGGATTCAACCGATATGGAATTCATGGAGCCGATTCGGCCCAGGTTGAATTCCATATGAGCGTCAAGAACGTAACCTGTACTCTCGCTGCTCTTTTCGCGGCCGCGGCGATCCCGGCGAACGCGCAGGACGACGTGACCACCCGTAACGCCACCAGCGCATTCGGCGGCAGCTATATTACCGGTCCGGCGTCCAACCCACTCAGCTTTCTGAATGGATACGGTTACCGGACCTTTAACTCCTCTTCACCCTATCTAGCCCCGGATTTCAGTCCGGCGCGCCTTCTCGACGGGCAATTGCCGGACTGGATCAGCTTCGGATGGGAAGAGCGGTTCCGGTCCGAAGGTTATCACAACAGCGGATTTAAGCTGAACAACGACGACTCTTACATCCTGCTGCGCTCCCGTCTTGAGATGGACATCCGGCCCACGCGCTGGTTGAAGCTGGCAACACAGGTGCAGGATTCCCGGCCCTTCATGCAAAAGCCGCCTTACGGTCCGCCGAACCTGAATGCGTGGGATTTGAAACTGGCTTACGCCGAATTCGGCGATCCGGAACAACACTGGATCAGCGTGCGCGTAGGCCGTCAGCTGATCAACTACAACAACACCATCATGGCGAATTCGGAATGGCGCAACCAGGCGCGTTCCTTCGATGCCGCGGTGGCAAATCTGCACTACGATCGCTACCGTTTGGGCCTGTTCGCCGCCTCGGTGGTGGTTCCCCTGGCGGAAGGTGTCAGCCATCACCAGGAGGGGAACGACATCTATGGCGCCTATGGCGGGATTGACCGTCTGATCCCTCATTCCGTGCTGGAGCCCTTTGTTCTCTGGCGCCTTCAGCCTAGTGTGGCGATTGAAACCACGGGCAAAATCAAGACCGGGAGGCAGGATGAATGGGCCTCTGGAGTTCGCTTCAAGGCCTTGACGCTGAAGCGGCTCGATTATTCGGCCGAATGGATCGGCGAACGCGGCAGTGACGGTCCCAACGCCATCGACGCCTGGGCGGCAACGTTCGGGGCCGGATACCGGATCGACCCGCTGTGGTGGAAGCCGAGGCTGTTTTGGCAATACGACTATGCTTCCGGCGACAGAAATCCAACCGACGGAGGGCACGGAACGTTCGATACGATGTATCCGACGGCTCACGATCGTTTCGGCATCACGGACCAGTTTGGCTGGGAGAATATCGTTGCCGAACGCGCGGGCCTGACCGTCGAACCCCACCGCCGCTGGACGGTTACCGGGCAATATCTGGATTTGTGGCTGGCCAGCGCTACGGACGCGCTCTACAACACCTCCGGCGGTACCATCGTGCGCGATAGCACGGGGAAATCGGGGACGCACATCGGTCAGGAAGCCGACATCTACACCTGGTGTGAACTCACCCGCCATTTCAACGTCGGCGTGGGAGTCGGACATCTCATGGGCGGTCAGTTCCTGCAGAAGACGGAAAAAGGCCCGAACTACAACTATCCTTATTTCGCGATTAACTTCAAAGACGATGGAAAGGTCGAGGGCCGGTAATCGTGTGCGGCACGCCGGAAGGTGATTGAGTGAAACTATCGACGAAGCTGTATACCGTGGTGGGATCGCTGGCGCTGACCGGGATGCTGGTGGCCGGCGTCGGAGTGTGGTATCTCCGCACCATGGGGGAAGCGCTGAGTGTCGCGACCGACAGAACGGCGATCGGGCTCGATCTGATAAATGCCAGCCGGGCGCGGGCCTGGGAAATGGTCGCTGCCGTTCGGGGAGTGTTCTTCTTCGCGAACCGCAACGATCAGGCCGCGGTTGACGCGAGCGTGCGGCAGTGGGATGCCGCTTTCAAGCGGGCCGGCGAGCAGATCGCTCAGATAAAGCCGCTGCTGACCAGCGAGGAAGGCAAGGCCAATCTGGCCAGGTTCCAGTCCGCACTGGGCGAATTCCAGGGTGGGGCGGCGGAATTCGAGCGCCTCTGCCAGGAACACAAGTTCGGGGAACTGTCCGGGGCTTCGCTGGAAGTGCAAAAGTTCGCCGACCTTTCCGATGAGGCCCTCGGCAACCTGAAAGTCCAGGAACGCAATTCCCTCAAGGAATCGCAAGCGCGTTCCAAATCCCTGCAGTCACAAAGCCTGTGGATCGGCATGCTCATGGGCTGCTTGCTGCCGGCCATCGCCGCGCTGGCTGTTTTTCAGGTGCGGAACACCGTCCGGACTCTTGCCAGGGCCATCAGCGAGACTTCCGATACCGCCGGGCAGTTGGCCTTGGCCGCCACTCAGATCTCCTCCGCGAGCCAGTCGTTGGCCCAGGGCTCATCCCAACAGGCGGCGGCAATCGAAGAGACCTCGGCCTCCAGCGAAGAGATCAATTCCATGGCTTGCCGCAATACCGAGAGTTCCCGTACCGCTGCCGGCCTGGTGAGCGCGTCGCTACAGAAGTTTGCCCAGACCAAAGTGTCGCTGGACCGGATGGTCGTGGCCATGGGGGAGATCAAGACGCATAGCGGCAAGATCTCGAAAATCATCAAAGCGATCGACGAGATCGCCTTCCAGACCAACATCCTGGCGCTGAATGCGGCCGTGGAGGCAGCGCGGGCGGGCGAGTCCGGAATGGGTTTTGCGGTGGTTGCCGATGAGGTCCGCAACCTGGCGCAGCGCTGCGCACAGGCGGCCAGGGACACTGCGGAGCTCATCGAGGAGTCGATCGCCAAGTCCAACGACGGCAACATGAGAGTGGACGAGGTTGCAGTGGCCATCAGGGAGAATGCCGGGGAAGCGGCCAAAGTGAAAACGCTGGTGGAAGAGGTCAGCCAGGGGAGCCAGGATCAAACCCGGGGAATCGAGCAAGTGTCCAGGGCGATCGCGCAGATGCAGCAGGTGACGCAGCAGACCGCGGCCCATGCAGAGGAAAGCGCCGCCGCATCGGCGGAATTGCACGCGCAATCGGAGACGCTACGGCAGATTGTGGGGCGGCTGGCGGCGATGGTGACGGGCTCTGCGATAAGCAACGCTCGCGGTCGCCATGCCATCACTGGCGCCAAACTGCTGGTGGCGCACCGTTAGAATTACTCGATCGTCGCCAGAATTTCGCCGGCGGCCACGGTAGCGCCCTCTTTCACCGTGACGCTGAGAATCCGGCCGGCGCGCGAGGCTTTCATCTCGTTCTGCATCTTCATAGCCTCCACCACCAGCAGTCCCTGCCCGGCCTCCACGGTATCGCCGGGCGCCACCAGCACGCGCACCACTTTGCCGGGCATGGGCGCGGCCAGCGTCTGCACG
>CAZARO010000676.1:0-3988 GCA_964487165.1 uncultured Solibacteraceae bacterium
CCGGCAGTGCCAGGCGTACCCCGCCAGCACGGTATTCAGCCCCAGGAGGCCCACTTCCGGATGGCGGAATGTGCGCTCGAAATCGGCGTCGGACATGGCGTCCATCATGTTGATCCAACGGTCGTGCAGGCATTCCAGAAGCTGCAACGAAACTTCTACTGGGGCGGTGCGGGAATCGTGCAGCTCCGCCCACTTGGCTTCGTCGTAAGGCTTGATTACCGGCTCCTCCTCGGTGAGGGCACAGCGCCACCGGATAAAGCAGTTCATGTGACTGTCGGGTACGTGATGCACCACCTGGCGGACGGTCCACCCGCCGGGACGATAAGGAGTGTCGAGCTGCTGTTGATCGAGACCGCGGACGGCCTCGCGAAAACGTGCGCCGGCCTCGGCTATGCGGGCGATCCACTGCGGCCGCATCGCCGGATCCACGGGCGCGGACCAATCGAATTTTCCAATCGGATAGCGCAAGTCCATGTATCGGATCTTACCAATTACGGCTGCCGGTCACGCCCAGCGGTTACGCTCAGCGGTTACGATGGCCCAGCGGTTACGATGGAAAGATGAGCGAGGGAGTTGCAATATTCGAAGAACCGCTTGCTCGCGCGCGCGGCTCGGAAGGGCGCCTCTGTGTTAGCCAGAGCCTACCGAGCCGCGACCGCGGGGGAGCGGTCGATCAGCCGAATATTGCAACTCCCTCGAGAGCGTGCGCAATGGCGGTGCTGCTGCTTGCGGGCGCCGTGCCGTGCGCCTTCCCGGCCGATTTGAAACCCGCCACCGTGGCGGCCTTCGACCGCTATATCCAGCAGACCGAGAAGCGCCTCAACGCGCGCCAGAGCTTCCTTTGGGCCGACGAATCGCCGGACCGCAGCCGGCGTGTCCGCAACGGCGAAGTAGTGGTGGAGCCGGCCGGGGCCAAGCCAGTGATCGAAATCAACGATGGCCTGGTCCACGACTGGGTGGGCGCCGTTTTTGTCCCCGGCGTCAACCTGCCGGCCACACTCGAGCACGTCGAGGACTACGACCACGCCCGCACCCACCATCGCGAAGTAATGGATTCGCACATTGTTTCCCACCATGGCAATGACTTCTTGGTCTATATGCGCCTGGTCAAGAAAAAAATAATCACCGTGGTGCTCGATACCGAGCACGAGGTTCATTACTTCCCGATGGACGCGACCCACTGCCGCAGCCAGTCGCGAACCGTCAAGATTGCGGAGGTCGAAAGGCCCGGTAAGCCCGGCGAGCGCGAGATGCCGCAGGGAACCGGCAACGGATTCTTGTGGCGGCTGGATACCTATTGGCGCTTCCAGCAGCGCGACGGCGGGACCTGGATCGAGTGCGAGGCCATTTCGCTGACGCGCGACATTCCTACCGGACTCGGCTGGCTCATCGAGCCCATCATCCGCAGCCTGCCAAGGGAAAGCCTGGAGAACACCCTGCGGGAAACGGCCGCGGCTCTGGGCAGCGCGAAAGCTGCCGCCCGCGCCGCCGGTTTTCGGCCGGAGCCATGGATTTCGCGGAAGGCATCCTGATTGCAGGCGCGATGGGGAGTTTCGTCGCGCGGAAGGAACACCATGAAAAAGTTACGCCGGTCCTCGTTGCTCTTGCTGGCGTTCTTGTTCAGTGGCGTTTCGCGCGCCGATTCGTACACTGTCCTGACCATTGACGTACCCGGCGCGGCCGGCACCGTGCCTCATGCCATCAACAACCTGGGCCAGATAGTAGGGACTTACACCGACGCGAGCAGCGAGTATGGATTCCTGTATCGGGGCGGAACCTTCACCACCATCGACGTTCCAGGCGCCACCGCGACTCAGGCACTGGGGATTAATGACACGGGCCGGATAGTGGGGACTTACACCGACGCCGGCGGCGAGCATGGATTTCTCTACCTGGACGGCACCTTCACCACTACCGACGTACCCGACCGGATCGCCTCGGAAGCCATCAACGATGCCGGCCAGATGGTGGGATCCTACATCGATGCGCGCGGCGCGATGCATGGATTTTTCGCCACTCCCGTTTCGCAGCCGGGCCCGACAGACTCCGCCAGCACGCCCACCGCCGCCACGTATGCGAGGGCGAGCCACGCCATCTCGGCCCGCACGGCCAGCGCGGGCGTGTGTGACGTCAACGGGAGTGGGGCAACCAATGTCGCCGACGTGCAGCTCATGATCAACGAGGCTCTCGGAAAGTCGCCGGCGGCCAACGATCTGAATTTCGATGGCGTGGTCAACATCACGGACGTCCAGGTTGTCATCAACGCCGCCTTGGGTCTGGGCTGCACGCCGCTGAGTTCGTCGACGGGGACCTCAGCCGTAGCCAACTTAGAAGTGCTGTCCGGCAACGGCCAGGGGGCTTGCCTGTGTTACGGGGCCACGCTGCAGCAATTTCAGCCGATTTACGTGAAAGCCACCGACGCCGGCGGGAATCCGGTGGTGGGTGCGACGGTAACCTGGACCGTGACCAGCGGGCAGATGCTCCTCACGAGTTCCACCAGCGTCACCGGCGTCGGCGGGGTGGCCTCGCAGTCGATGAATATTGGCGGTTTCGTCAATATAGCCGGCCCTAATCCGGACTTAGTCTCTACCATTCAGGCCAGCAGCAATGGCAGCACGGTAATCTTTACCGAGACCCAGTCTCTTGTCGCCAACGGGACCTCGGCCATTAAGGCCGCTTCCCCTAATTTTAACGGCGCGAATCTCGGCAGTGTTACTCTTTCGGCAGGCATCGGGACCACGCTGACTACTCCCATCGAGGTGATGATGGGCGGCTACGGAATCGCCAGCGACGGTGTCGCCAATATTTCGGTCCGCCTCCTGAATGAGCAGGCCGCGCCGGCGGTTAATTGCGTCAGCGGAGGAGGCTACGCCGATCCCGGATCGGTGCTCAGCGACATACACGGAAACACCGACTGTTACCCGACTTTCAGCGGCAGCGGCAGCGGAATGTTTTATGTGCTGATTGGCGGCCTGCCGGGCACCGATATCAGCACCGCGTTCTACCTGCAGGAATACGGACCCTACACCTTCACTTCCGTTCCCGGCCCGCCGGCCGCGGTGCAGATTGTCAGCGGAAATAAACAGGTAGGCAACATCGGACAGACGCTGAACCCGCTGGTGGCGAGACTGGTGGATGCCAACGGAAACGTCGAGACCGGGCAGACCATGGTTTGGTCTGTGGTGCCCGCCGGCTCGGTGGGGCTGACCAACGGAAGCGCGGTAACCGACAGCAACGGCGAAGTCTCCACCACGGTGAGCCTGGACCTGCTGGCATCCGCGGGGGCGTCGATCACCGTCGCGCTGCAGAGCAACCCCAGCATATCGGCGACATTTCAGGAGACCATTTACAACGCTCTGACTGCGCTTAACAAGGTCAGCGGCGATCAGCAGACCGCGCCGGCAGGAACGAGTTTCGCCCAACCGCTGGTGGTGCAACTGCTGAACGCATCCGGACCGGTGTCGGGTTTCCCGGTGAGATATCTCGTAAACGGACCGGTCAGCCTGCCTGGTGGAACTGCCGCCGACACGGATGCCAACGGAGAGGCGTCGGTGACGGTGATCGCCGGAGCGCAAGGCGGTACCGCTACAGTGACCGCGGTCGCCGGTGCGTTAACGCAGACCTTTACGCTCACCGTCCACTAACGCCGGTCGTCTTCGCTAGTTTTCCTTAGAGGGATAGAGGCGGTAGTGATATCCTCTAGCGAGGAGGGATGGCAAGTTGAACCGCCGCGATCTGCTCTCTTCGCTCACGCTCCTGGCCATGAATGCGGAAGCGCAGGAATCCGGGACTCCTCCGGCCTCCTCGCTCTACATCCCCAACGCCCATCGCGTGGAAGATCGAAAACTCCTGCACGATTTCATGGAGGAGTTCGCCTTCGTCGATCTGGTCACTCCCTCACCCTTCCGCATCACCCATATTCCCGTGCTGGTGGATCGCACCGCCGGGCCGTTTGGCACCATCCACGGTCACATCGCGCGCAATAATG
>CAZARO010000677.1:0-3985 GCA_964487165.1 uncultured Solibacteraceae bacterium
CGCGTCCAGCCCCGTGGAAGCGGTGACGGCCGGCGGCAATTGCCACGTTAATTCCGGGTCGACCGCGGCCAGGCGCGGCAGCATGGACGCGCTCCGCAGGCTGGCTTTCACGCGGTGCTCGGGCGACGCCAGCACGGCGTTGCGGGTGACTTCCGAGCCCGTGCCGGCGGTGGTCGGGACGGCGATGGAAGGCGCCGGCGTATGCTCCAGAGGCTGGCCGCGGCCCACCACTTCCAGGTAGTCGAGCGGGTCGCCAGTATTGGTGAGCAGGGCGGCCAGAGCTTTCCCGGCATCGAGCGCGCTGCCGCCGCCCATGGCGATCACCAGGTCGCACTCTTCGCCGCGGGCAAATTGCGCGCCCTGGCGGACCAGTTCGATGGTGGGCTCGCCTGCCACGGCGAGCGGTACCGCGGTCACTCCCGCGGCTTGCAGCGCGGCGACGAGCGTCGCGGCTCTGTCCCGGCTGGCCCCGGTGACCACCAGCGCGCGGCGGCCTAAGGCAGCGGCCGCGGGAGCCACTTCGCGGACCGCGCCCTCGCCGAAGACGATGCGCGCGGCGGCGGCGAACTCGAATAGCATGGTTATTTCACCTCCGGTTCAGGCTGACGGACTGAAGTCCGCCCCACCGAGATGTGTCGATCCGTCCGGTAGCGCGGGCTTCAGTCCGTGAAGTGGCGGACTCAAGTCCGCCCCACCGAGGTCGGCCGTTACCATTGCTTATCGTCGGGGTAGACATTGGTGTACAGGGCGCGGGTGCGCGGCTCGGCAAACATATCGTCCACTTTCTGGAGCCACGCGTGATAGTGGGCCGTTTCCTTATGCGCCACCGTGGCCGCCTGGTCGCGGTAGACCTCGAATAGAGCGAAGCGCGACGGGTCGTCGGCTTGCTGCAGGACGTCGAAATTAGCGATTCCCGGCTCCTGCCGGCTGTGGCGCGCGTTCTCGACGGTAGCTTCGCGGAACGCCTCAATGCGGTCCGCCTTCACGTGGATGTTGACGATGAGAATCAGCATAGGACAGTCCCACTTTACATCACCCGGCGGCTCACTTTGGCGGCTCTCCGGGCATAGGGAAATACCACAGCATGACGCCCTTGCCCACCCGCTCGCCGGGCGCCACTCGGTCCGGCCAGAGGACCGCTTCGGGGTGGGTATCGAGCAGCCGCAGCCGCCGCACCTTCCACAAGGACAGGCTGACCGCGTTCCAACCGGGCGACGGCATCACCGGGCTCGATTCCACCATTCTGGGGAAACCCAGTTCGCCCTCGAAATCGGCCAGGATGGTGGGGTCGAAGGTCACCTGCGTGGCCCCCACCTGACGCAGCCGCGCGGAGAGCCGCTTCATGTCCTGGCCCCAGTCGAGGTCGGAATCGGCCAGCACCTTTTCGGGCGCGCTTCCGGCCAGTTCGTTGGTGTAGGCCAGGTAATCGGGGTGGCACCAAAGCGACGAACCGGCGAACCAGACCGCGAGTACGCCCAGCCCCGCGCGGACCCACGGCCGCGCCGGCGCCGCCTTCATCCAATCGGCGACGGCCCCGGCGGCCAGCAGCGAGAAGGCGAAATAAATGGGCAAAATGTGGCGGACTCCGATGTTGATGCGGCTGAAGAACGCGATCAGCAGGATTCCCGCGGCGAAGGCCCAGACCGGCCAGTCGCGCCGCACGCGGCCGCGATCGCGGCACGTCCACCAGAGCGCCAGCGCGAGCAGCACCAGCAACGCCAGCGGCGTTTTCACCGCCAGCACCACGGGATAGAAATACCAGAATCCGCTGGTGCTTCGCTGCCCCAGCAGATAGGCGAAGTGGCCCTCGCTATTGTGCGTCTCCACCGCCCGAATGCCGGCGAGCAGCGCGGCAAGCGAGAAGCGATACATGGCCGCGACCATGAGTGCGCCGATGGCCACGGCCAATCCGAACGAGGGCAGCCGTTCTTTCACGGAGGCGATCAGCGCCGCCGCGGAGGGCCGGTAGAAGAACAGGTATCCGGCCAGCGCCAGCGCGACGGCCGCGGGAAAAAATGCCAGGCTGGAGAATTTCGAGATGGCCGCGAGACCGGTGGCGGCGCCGAACAGCAGGCCGTGCCTCCACGTGGGACGGTCGGCCCACACGAGGCCGGTGAAAAAGGCCGCTCCCAGAGAGGCGGTGAGCGCCATATCGGTGGTGGCCAGCGAGGCGTGGGCCAGAATAGGCGGAAGAAAGCTGAAAAAGAATAATGCGATGACCGCTGCCGCAGGCCCGTAGGAGCGCTTTCCCCAAGCGTAGACCACCAGGCACCCCAGCCAGAAGAACGGCATGATTCCGAGGCGTGCCAGGGCCAGCGTAAGGTCGTAATGGTGGTCCTTATATAGGATTTTCGCGCCTTCCAGGGACTCCTGCTCGAGCCCCGTTCCGGGCGTGCCCTGCGATCGGATGCCTAGCAGATACGGCCCCAGCGCCGCTGCCACGCGCGCCAGTGGAGGATGCTGCGGCTCATAGAGGTAGACGTGCCGGTCAAGCCATTGCATGCCGCTGGCGATGTGCGCCGGCTCGTCGGCGGTGTGATTGAATACCGTGTAGGTGGCGGCAATCCGCGCGGACGCAATCAGCACCAGCAGGCAGGCGAGCAGGACGGAACGCCGCTCCAGCAGCGGTAGCAGGATCGGGGGATGCGTGGCGGCGGAGGCGGCATGGCGCCGTTTCTGCTGTCGGGAGGACACCAGTTTATGGTAACGGCATTCGGCTGGTGTCTCCAGGTCCGGGCGGTTGCGATTGCCCTTTAGAAACTGCCGCAGCCCCGTATGTCAGGCGTGCTGAGCCTGGTCGCGTGCGGCACGCGCGCGGCGTAAGTCTTCCTGTAACTCCGGCTCTTCCGGAAACTCGGCAATCAGCCGTTCCATCGCCGTCACCGCACCGGCGAAATCGCGATTTCGTACCAGCTCTTCGAAATCTTTTCGACGCCGCTCAAAATCTTCCCTGCGCGCCGCCCGATCGCGCGCCTCGCGCGCCCGTTCCAGGAGATCCACCAGTTCGGGTTCCTCGGGGAAAACCGCCAGGAGTTCTTTGGTTTTGAAAAGAGCCTGGTCGAACTCGCGGCTCGTCTTGAGCCCTTGAAGAGACTCGCGCTCTTTGGCGAAGGCCGCCTTTCGCGCTATCTCGTCGCGGTGGGCGACAGCGCGGCGCAGGTCCTTCTCGGCTTGCGGCTCGTCTGGAAAGGCGGCGGCCAGTTCGCGCAGCCGGGTGACGGCATCGTCGATCCGCTGTCCCTTCATGAGCTCCAGGACGGCGCGGCGGCTCTCCATATAGGCTTCTCTGCGGCCACCCTGGTCGCGGGCGGCGATGGCCTGGCGCAGGTCGGATTGCACTTCCGTGTCGTCGGGGTATCCCCGGTTGATGCCTGTAAGAATCTCGATCGCGCCGGCGTAATCCTTCTGCGCGCAAAGCCGCGCCGCCTCGGCGCGGGCGGCCGCCACCAGATTCTGCCGGCGCTGCTCCTTGCTGTCGAGCGTCCGGCGCACGCCGGTGACACCGGGTTCGGGCGGCATTTCGATCTTGCGCGACAGCGTGGGGCGTCCCATTGCCCGGAAACGCTCGCCCAGATCGCGAATCAGCTTCTGAACACCGGCGTTGTCGGGATTGCGCTTCCACAGCGCGCGGGCGCGAGTCTCGGCGTCCTGCAGGCGGCCTCCGTCCATGAGATCCCGGCACTCTTTGATCTCGCCGTCAATCGCGTTGGCCTGTTCGTCGCGCTTGCGGTTCGCGAGCAGCGTCTCTTGCAAGCGCAGCGCCTTTTCATTGCCCGGTGAAAGCTCCAGCACGCGCGCAATCGAAGCCAACGCCCGTTCGTAATCCGTTCCGGCGGCGGCCGCGGCAGCCAGCAGGCTCTCAACTTCCGCTTCGCGCTGGTGCTGCTCCCGCTGGTTGCGGGCGAAGCTCAACAACTGCATTACTTCTGCGTTCCGCCCGGCTTCCCGGTCCAGGCCGGAGAGCAGATCGATGGCCTCCTGGATG
>CAZARO010000678.1:0-3979 GCA_964487165.1 uncultured Solibacteraceae bacterium
GGAAAACGCCGTCGGGGTGGAGCGCGAGCACGTCCTCCGCGGAGGTCAGGGATGGGACCACGGTAACGCGGCATCCTACCTGCACTAACCTACGTAAAATGTTGTGCTTGATGCCATAGTCATAAGCCACTACATGATATTGCTGCGGGGCCTGCTTGCCGACCAGATCGGAGGGCGAGCAGGGATCGACCGGATGGGTCCATTCGTAAGAGGTAGGAGTGGAAACGCGAGTGGCGAGATCGAGGCCGGCCATGGTGGGGATGGAGCGCGCCTTAGCGACCAGTTTTTGCGGGTCATTCTGGATGGACGAAAGGACGCCGCGCATCACGCCGCGGGTACGCAGATGGCGAACCAGCGCGCGGGTATCGAGATCGTCGACCACGGGGATGCCGGCGTGAGCAAGGAACGCGTTGGCCTCGGTATCGGAGCGCCAGTTGCTCGCGATGGCGGAAAATTCGCGGACCACGAGGCCTTCTATGTAGGGATGGGCGGACTCGTTATCGCTGGCGGCGGTGCCGTAGTTCCCGATTTGGGGGTTGGTGAGGATCACGATCTGGCCGGAATAGGACGGATCGGTGAAGACTTCCTGATATCCGGTGAGGGCGGTATTGAAGACGACCTCTCCGGAGCGCTCGGCGGGCGCACCAAAGCTCCGGCCCTCGAAGACGCTGCCGTCTTCCAGGGCGAGGATTGCAGAGTTCAATTTAAGGTGTTCCTCCCAGGGAGTGGATAACTTTTATTCTAGCAGGGTGCGGCGCGAGGGCGAAATAGGTTCGTTTTCTCCTTTGTAACGCATTTGCAATGTGGGGGATGGGGGAGATCGGCGGGGTTTGCTTGACGATTGTGCCGCCTCAGCGGATACTCAGGGACTTTTCGGCTGTGATTCGGCGGATGAGGATCGCGACAAGCAAGCCCGCAAGAAAGACCAAGGCCACGGCCGTGCTGACGCCTGGGTAGGATCGAACGAACCCGATGACTTCCGGGACGCGATGCCCGGCTTCGACGGCGCTCACCAGCGCATCGATCGCTTCCAACATTCTGGTTTACGCCCCTTCCATTCGACGGTCATAGGCGCCTACATCATTTCGCGACTCGCCACTGAATCACCATACTCCGGATCGTCCTCGACGACGTGTTTCGTATGACTACCCGGTCGAACTGGTTGGCGGCGGATGGCGGCTCGGTGATCGTCGCGCCGATGCCGATGAGCTCAAACGTCACCGGCACGTGGGGAAGGTCCCCCAAAAGGTTTCCGGCCGTGGCCTTACCGCCCTGGATGGTGAGCGTTTCGTCGGGGGCGAGCGCTCCCGTCCAGATAAGACTGCCGAACGTGCGGCCAGGATATTCCCCGGGATTGAAAGGGGGACGCGGCGGCGGGAGATTCGCTTGCGCCGCTGACAGCGGTAGCACGGGCTGCGGCGCGGTCGGTGCGGGTGGGCGAGCAGCATCCGCAGGCTTGACGGACGGCGCCTGCAGCTTCAATTTGGCGATCGAAGCGAATTTCCCTTGCGGATACCTGGCCAGATACTCGCGGTAGAGCCGCGGGTCGGAGGAGGATCCAATGGAATTCCAGAATGCCAATTCCACAGCGTCCTCGGACACGGCGGGAGGGGGCGCGGCCGGTGCGGCAGCCGGGGTCTGCTGCTTCGGCGGCACTGGAGGCGGAAGGGATCGGCCGCGGTACATCCACACCGCGCCCGCCGCGAGCGCCGCTATCGCCAGCCCTCCGGCCAGCCAACCAAGCCGCACGCGAGCCGGTTGGGCCGGGACCATCAGGACCGAAGGGGACGACTGCGAGCTCAGCAGCGCCTGACTCAACGCCTCTCCGTATGCGCTGGCGCTGGCCGGACGGTCATTCGGATTGTAGTTGAGCGCATGCAGGATCAGCTTCTCAGTCTGGCTGGAAATGCCTGGGCGCAACGCCGCGGGCTTCACCTTTACACCGGACCTCTGCAGCATGCTCAGTTGCATGACATCTTCGGCCACGAAGGGCTTGCGCCCGGTGACCATCTCGTAGGCGATCACGCCGAAGGCATAAATGTCGGTGGCTGCCGACGGCTGACCGCCGAAAAGCTCGGGAGCCATATAGCTGGGGCTTCCGGCGATGCGCGTGTTGCTCTGCTGCCTGGCCGCCAGGTCGGCGACGGTAGCCAGGCCGAAATCGATGAGGCGAACGTGCTCATCGCCGCCCGGAAGCACCTGCAGCATGATGTTTTCGGGCTTGAGATCACGGTGCCAGATGCCCTTTTCGTGAGCCGCTCCTAGGGCCTGGCCGATCTGGCGGACGATGTTGGCCGCGCGGTCGAGAGCGAGGCCATCGGACGTAATCACCGAGCGCAGCGGTTGGCCCTCCACGTATTGCATGACGAGGAACGGCCGCCCGTCAGGCGTGCGGGCGCTGTCGAGCGCGCCCACCACGCCGGGATGATCGATGAGGGACAGCGCCCGCAGCTCTTCGTGGAATTTCTTCTCGAACCAGGGGTCGTCTATGGCGCGATCGAGCTGGATCTTCACCACCACGGGACGATTGTGGAGCTGCTGATCCTGCGCCAGGAAGACTTTTCCGAATCCTCCGCTGCTCAGTTCGCGCACGATCAGGTAGCGATCGTTCAAGAGGCTTCCGGCCTGCACGAAGGTCCGCGACTGGTTAGCGGCAAACTGCACGGTCTCGTTAAGGTCCGTGTTCGGGGGCCGCTGGGGAGGGCCCGATTCCTGATCGCCGTGAGTCGGGCCTGCCATACATCGTGAGTATAACGCAGAAGGAAAAGGCAGCCATCCGGACGCAACGGCCTGCCTTAGTTCGACCGCAATGCCACCATGGGATCGATCCGCGACGCTTTCCAGGCGGGAATATAGCCGGCGATCACCGCCACCGCGATCAGCAGCGCGCCGACCTCGATAAATGTCAGCGGATCGCCGGTGGTGATCCCAAACAGCAGGCTGCCCAGCGTGCCCGACAGCACTCGCGACGCCGCCATTCCCAACGCGAGGCCGAAAGCGGCCAGTGCAAGCGTGCGCAGGACGATGCGGCGTTGCAGGTCAGTGGCGGACGCTCCCAGCGCCATCCGAATTCCAATTTCCTGCACTCGTTGACTGACCGAAAACGAAATCACCGCGTAGATACCCAGGGAAGCGAGTATCAAGGCGAAAGCCGCGAATCCGGCCAGCAAGAGCACCAGGAAGCGGCGCGGGGAAACCGCCCTGTCGACCAAATCCCGGAACGTCACAAACTCGCGGACCGGCAGATTGGGGTCGACCGGCCGCAGCGCCGTTCGAATCCCCGCCGCCAGATTGTCCGGGGGAAGCGCCGTTCGCACCACCAGTTGCATGGCCGCGTAGTCCCCGGTTTGCCGCATCGGCAGGTACATTTCCGGACCGCCCGCCTTTTCCAGAGCTTCGTGACGGACGTCGGCCACTACGCCGATGACACTCCGTCCCCCATCTGTCGTAACCATCTGCCCCAATGGATTCTGGCCCGGCCAGAGCGTCCTGGCGAGCGTCTCATTGATCACCACAACGCGTTCGCTCGATGCACGGTCGCTCTCCGTGAATGTTCTTCCCGAGCGCAACGGAATTCCGGCCGCCTCGAAATAGCCGTCGCTCACCACGCGAATGAATGGCTCGGGCGGCGGATGACTCCTGCTGTAAACCTGTCCGACAGCCAGGACAGCCCACGACCGGTCGTCGCGCAGCGGTAGCACATCGGTAATCCCGGCCGCCACAATGCCAGGGACAGCGCGGGCGCGGTTCAGCACATCGTCGATAAAAGCGTTCTGTTGCGCGAGACTCGATATCCGAAAACTCGGGTCGATCCTGAGCGCGGCCGCCCGCTCCGGTTGAAATCCCGGATTCACGTCGAGGACGCGGAGAAAGCTCCGAATCAGCAGTCCCGCGCCGACCAGCAGGATGCAGGCGAAGGCGAGTTCGGAAACCACCAAGCCATCGCGGACCCAAGCATGCCGCTTGCCGCCGCTCGATC
>CAZARO010000679.1:0-3974 GCA_964487165.1 uncultured Solibacteraceae bacterium
CCAGCAGCGAACCGTAAAACAGCGAGCCCACCACGTTGACGGCCACGATCAGCGACCCCAGCCGCTTGCCCCACCCGGCGAACACCACCGCGTAAGCCCCCCAGAACAGCGTGGCCACGCGTGACGCCAGCACGTAATGATGATCGCTTGCGCTCCGCCGGATGTAGCGCCGGTACAAGTCGACCACGGTCACCGTGGCCAGGGAATTGATCTCCCCGGAACTGGCCGACATGGTGGCCGCGAAGATCACCGCGATCACCAGCCCCACAATGCCCACCGGCAGATACCTGGTCACGAAGGAAAGGAAGATGTAGTTGGTGTCGCTGAAGCCCTTTTCGCCGCCGCTGCGCTCCACCAGGCCGGCCGCCTCGGAGCGCGTCCGGTCGATCTGCCGTTGCGCCGCGCGGTACTCCCTCGCCTGCCGCTCGACGGCCGCGGTGTCGCCGCGATGGTGCGCGTCCACCAGCGCCAGGGTCGCCTGGCGGCGCTGGTCGAAGGCCTGCTGGTAGCTTTCGGCCAGCGCGGGGAACTCGCTGCGCGCTCCGATACGGGCCAGTTCGGCGTGCTGGAACAGGAGCGGCGGCTGGACGAAGAGGTAAAACACGAAAACCATGGTCCCGATGAACAGAATGAAGAACTGCATCGGGATCTTGGCAACGGCATTAAAAAGCAGGCTCAAGCGGCTCTGCTCGATGGAGCGGCCGGTGAGGTAGCGCTGCACCTGCGACTGGTCGCAGCCGAAATAGGAAAGGAACAGGAACGTGCCGCCGAACAGGCCGCTCCACACGTTGTAGCGGTCGTTCCAATTGAAGGTGGTGGTGACCGCGTTCAGCCTGCCGGCCGCGCCCGCCAGGAATACCGCGTCGCCGAACGACACCGTCTTCGGCAGCAGCACGATCACGGTGATCAGGGACACCAGCAGTCCCAGAAAAATAATGCACATCTGCTGCACGTCCGACCAGGTCACCGCTTTGATGCCGCCCAGCACGGTATAGGTCACCACCGTGGCGCCCATCAGGAAGGTGGTGGTGCGCTCCGGCCATCCCAGGATCACCGAAAGGACCAGCGCCGGCGCGTAAATCGTAAGGCCCGCGGAAACGCCGCGCTGGCATAGGAAAATGAGGCTCGCGAGCGCCCGCGTTTTCCCGTCGAAGCGTTTCTCCAGGTACTCGTACGCGGTGTAAACTTTAGCGCGGTGGAACAGCGGTACGGCGGTGGCGCAGATGATCACCATGGCGATGGGCAGTCCGAAATAGAACTGCACGAACCGCATGCCATCCACGTAGGATTGGCCGGTAGTGGAGATGAAGGTGATGGCGCTGGCCTGGGTGGCCATGATGGAAAGGGCCATGGCGTACCACGGCATGGTGCGGCCGGCCAGCAGATAGCGGTCCACGGTATTGCTGCCGCGGCTGCGGTAGAGCCCGTACGCCACGATCGAGACCAGGGAAGTGACGAGAACAATCCAGTCGAGCGTCCTCATCGATAGGCCCGCGTGAAGAAGTAGAAGACGGCGATAAGGGCGGCCAGATAGATGAAGATGGCGGTATAGACGCGCCGCCAGGTGCGCAGGAATGGCGGTGGCTCGTCAGGCGCCTGGGGAAGCTGCGGCATGAGTACATGGTGGCACAAGTGGCTACCGGCTTTCAGCTTTCGGCTTCCGCCACGGACTTCCGCGCGGCCGGCGCTGCTGGCGAAGGAGCGGGATCGGGCTACAATTGATGAGTGTCGATCAACGCTAATCAATCCAAACTTCCCAAGGTCTATCGTCTTCCCATTACCAAGGCCCGCGTGAATCTCGGCCAGGTCGTGAAGCGCGCGCACCTCAACAAGGAGTATTTCATCCTCGAAAAAGATGGCATACCCGTCGCCGGCATCCTTGACGCCGAGGAGTTGGAGGATTACCTGGAACTTCGGGACCCGAAGGCGCGCCGCGCCATCGAGGCCAGCAACGCCGACATTGCCGCCGGCAGGACGAGACCAGCCGCGGATCTGCTCGGGACGGCGAGCAAAACGAAGGCCAAGACCACCAGGCGTTGAAAGCACATCCATGACGCCCGCTGGCTTCGCGGTCTTCGCCACAGCCCGGTTTGAACGTGACTACCGTAGCCTCCTGAGGCGTCATTCCGAATTGCCGGAACATTACGCCGCCGTCCTGGCGGCTTGCGGCGATTTTGAGAGGTCGGGAGTAGGCTGACAGCTGAGGGAGTTGCAAGATTCGAAGAACCGCTTGCTGGCGCGCGCGGCTCAGAATGGCGCCTCTGTGTTTGCCAGAGCCTACCGAGCCGCGACCGCGAGGGAGCGGTGGATCAGCCGAATATTGCAACGACCTGGGCTGAGAGCTGAAGCCTGCCGGCTTGCTGCTACACTGCAAATTGTGGATGAGACGCGAAGGTGCAAATGAGCTTGCGCGAAGAGATTCTGCGGCTGGTGGAGCAATACTGCGCCGAAACCTTCGCTGCGCGGCCGTTTCTCGAAGGCGAGACCGCCGTGCCTGTCGCGGGCCGCGTCTTCGACAGCGCCGAGATGCGCCTGCTGGTCGATTCCGCCCTCGATTTCTGGCTGACCACGGGCCGGTTTGCCGACCGCTTCGAGCATGAATTCGCGCGTTGGATGGGGGTCCGCGAATGCGTGCTGGTGAATTCCGGCTCTTCGGCGAATCTGCTGGCGCTGTCCGCGCTGACTTCGCCCAAACTGGGCGATCGCCGGCTGACTCCCGGGGACGAAGTGATTACCGTGGCGGCGGGGTTCCCCACTACCGTCAATCCCATGTTTCAGAACGGGCTCGTGCCGGTATTTATCGACGTCACCGTGCCTACTTACAACGCCGATGTTACTCAACTGGATGCGGCGCTCTCTGCGCGCACGCGGGCGGTGATGCTGGCGCATACCCTGGGTAACCCGTTCGATCTGGAATCGATAACCGCCTTCGCGAAGAAACACGGGCTATGGCTGATCGAGGATTGCTGCGACGCCGTCGGCTCCACGTACCAGGGGCGCAAAGTCGGGACGTTCGGCGACCTCGCGACCACCAGTTTTTACCCGGCGCACCACATCACTATGGGCGAAGGCGGATCGGTCCTGACCGATAAGCCTCTGCTGCGGACGCTGGTGGAATCGTTCCGCGACTGGGGCCGCGATTGCTGGTGCGCGCCGGGGAAAGAGAATACCTGCGGCAAACGGTTCGACTGGCAGTTAGGCGGCCTGCCGCATGGTTACGACCATAAGTACACTTACTCGCACATAGGCTATAACTTAAAGCTGACCGATATGCAGGCGGCGGTGGGCGTGGCGCAGTTACAGAAACTCGATAGCTTCATCGAGGCGCGCCGCCGCAATGCGCGCGCGCTGCGCGAAGGCCTGCGCGAGTTGGAGGAATTCTTCGTGCTGCCGGAAGCCACAGCGGGATCGGACCCGAGCTGGTTCGGCTTTCCGATCGGGGTGCGCAGGGAAGCGCCGTTCTCGCGCAATCAGGTGGTGGCGCATCTGGAAGCCCGCAAGATCGCCACGCGCCTGCTCTTCGGCGGCAATCTGACGCGCCAGCCGGCATACCGGGATGCGCCGCACCGCGTGGTGGGCGATCTCGTGAACACCGACTACGTAATGGATCGGGTCTTCTGGATCGGAGTTTTTCCGGGGATCACGGAGCCCATGGTGGAGTACACTTTGGACGCCATGCGCGCGCTCTGTGCCGGGTGAAATCGCGCTTCAGACCAAATGGTCCGGCCCGCCGGCAGGCAGCGTTTTAGAATCAATCACCTGCTAAGCGGTTTCCCGGACGTCCCTCCGACCCTCCCTTGCCGGCGCGCAAGGCGACGGTTCGGGCGTTTATCCGGCCAATGATGATGCCCGCGCTCGTGTAAACCCTCTATAATCCTGAAGTTATAAGTGCGTGCACAGATTTGGACCGGATAAACGCCAAAAAAACCGGCCAAACTGCTTGACTCTAAGTCACTTACATTCCACTTATCATG
>CAZARO010000680.1:0-3974 GCA_964487165.1 uncultured Solibacteraceae bacterium
GAATCTCATCCGCCACAACGATGCCCGCCAGTTATTTGCCGGCATGCCGTTTCAACTGTGCGTGATCAGCGCCGCGGCGGTTTTCATTCTGCCCACCGCGGTACTCTTACCGGGTTACCACCACGCCCTGGCCTATATCGCCGACCGCATGTCTTTAACGGTAGGCATCTGTCTCTGCGCGCAGCTGGCATGTGCGCACCCGCGCCCCTTCGAACGGGGAGCCATGGTGGCGATCGCGCTGGTCTTTTTCGCTTTCCTGTACCGCGATGAGCGCGCGCTGAATGCCTTCGAAGATCGCATGCAGGAGACCGTGGCCTCTTTGCCGCCGGGGCAGCGGGTGATCAGCGCCATCGCGGACTCCGCCCTGCGGATAGATCCGCTGCCGCACGTCATTGATCGCGTCTGTATCGGCCACTGTTACAGCTATGCCAACTATGAGCCCTCCACCGCGCAGTTTCGCATCCGCGCCGAAGTGCAGAATCCGTATGTGGCGCACACGTATGAGGATTCGTGGCTGATGCAGGTAGGCGCGTACGTGGTGAAGGAAAGCGACCTGCCGCTCTTCCAGGTGGACCTGGATGCCGGCGGGCGGATGGTAGTGAAAAGTTTGCAGGCCGGAGTGCCTTGCGGGAGTACTACATGGAACGTATTGGGAGATCTATTGTAAACGCGCGCCGCGTTCTGGGAGAAGCGGCTTTATTGCTGGCCATGGCGATGACCGCCTCGTGGCTGTTTCGAATGTAGGGAACGCTCGCCCTATCGCGCTTACCCTATCGGACCAGGGGGTGGGGCGACGCCAACAGCACCATCAGGTTCCAAACGATCAGTCCGCCATACCAGTAGGAGATCCAGCGGATGAGATGGGTCTTCTTGAAGTAAATGCACAGTGCGCCGAGCCCCAGCGACAGGACCTTGGAGGCCAGCACCCCGGTGGCCGGACCGGCGTACATCCGCATGCGGATGAATGGGCTGGCTTCGCTGGCTCCCAGCCTGAGGCCCACGAGGGTGGTCAGGAGGTCCAGCAACTGCAGGTAGATGAAGATGTGCGTAATTGCCATCGGGTGTTCCCGGTTAATGTTATCGGCAGCTACCAAAAGATAGTGTAACCGGTGATGGCCGAAAAATACGGACGCAAACGTACCGTTTGTACTACTTGCAGCAATGGCCACACAGTACAGAATGGGTCGTTCACCCTTACCCTTGCACCGGCGGGACACGTTTCAGACGTTCTGCTACATTGGATCAGTGACACCCACCGCCGTGGAAGCCTTTCTTCTGCTGGAATCCAGCGGCCGACGTTTTCCCCTGGCTGATGGCCAGTCGTGGGCGATCGGCCGTGGCGACGGCTGCGCGGTGATGCTGGATAGCCGTTCGGTGTCCCGCTTGCATGCCCTGATCCAGCGCAAAGACGGCGGCGAGTACTCCCTGGTGGATCTGGGCAGCCGCAACGGTTCCTTCGTGAACGCCCGGCGCGTGAGCCTGCCACTGCGGTTGAGCGACAAGGACCGCCTGGTTTTCGGCGACCAGGAGCTGATCTTCCGCAGTCCTCTGGCGACGAACTCGATCCTCGAAACGCGCGAGCTCACTACGCGCAACATGCCCACCACCGCGCTGCACACTCACAGCCTGACCACTATCGTGGTGGTGGATATCCGCGACTTCACGCCGCTCGCGCGGCAGGTTCCGGAATCGCTGTTATCGCAGACCATCGGTACCTGGTTTCTGCGGTCCGGCCAGATCTCCCAGCGGCTGGGAAGCTGGGCGCAAAAATACATCGGCGACGCGGTGATGGCCGTATGGGTTCACGACCAGCCCGAGAATATGGGCCTCGATTTGCTGCGCGCGCTTCGCGCCATCACTGAAATCAATGCCGCCACGGCGGAGATCAGCCGCTCGCTCCCGCTGCCCGCGCCCCTGCGGATCGGGGCGGGAGTGAACACCGGTCCGGCCATCGTAGGCGGCTCGGAATACACCGCGCTGGGCGATACGGTCAACGCGGCGTTCCGGCTGGAAGCGGCTACCAAGCAGATTGGCTTCGGGGTGGCGCTCGGGGAGCGGACCTTCACGGAACTGGGACTGTCTCCGGATTGCGCGTTCTCCCGCCGCGAGGTGGAATTAAAAGGCTACGACGGCCCCAGCACGGCATGGGGCATTTCGTTCGAATCGCTACTCGAATTTCTGCGCACGCGGAACGATCGGTAAGGGGGCAGCACCCCGGGGATTTCGCTCGACGAGTCGAGCGGTTCAAACTCCGGAACGAAGCGAAATTGGCCACAGAGGAACGCCGATAAGCACGGATAAAAAGAAGCAAGAACAAGAATTCCTTTGCGCTGATTTTTATCAGCCTTCACCCGCGTTCATCTGTGGCCAAACTTGTGCTGCCCGCGGTCAATTGGTCAGTCCCACATAGTACCTCTTTAGCAGCCCTGCTAACACTCGAGCGTCTTCGGTTAGAGAACGATTCTGAACGATCGCCAGACCATCTTTTGCGCGATCATATAGAGCGACGCAGAACGCCGAATCGTCGTGACGAGACCCTGTTTTCGGATATGATGAGGACCGGACACGGCGGATTGCGATGCCGATCCGCCAGGACGGATGCCTCTATGAGACACAAAATCTGGAGTAATCTTCCCGCCTTCGCGCCGCAGGCGGCCGTCACGGACCGCCCCGCGATTGCGAGTTTGCGGGGCTGGCGTTTGCGCGAGCCCTCTTCGGGCCGCCGCTACACCGTGCTGCGCCTGGAAACGGCGGGCGGGCTGGTGGGATATGGCGAGGGCGGTCCGGCTACCGGCGCGGAGATGCTGGAAGCGCGCAGCGCAGCGGTGGGCCGCCGGGTGAACGAGACCGAGTTCATCAGGCACCGGCTGGCGGCAGAGCCCGCCATGGAAGCGGCCGTCAGCGCCGCTTTTTTTGACCTGCTGGGGAAATTCACCAAGACGCCGGTCTACCAGTTTCTCGGAGGGCCGACGCGCTTCAAAGTGCGCGTGCTGGCATCGCTCGAAGGCCAGACCGAGGACGCCCTGGCGGCGCCGCTGAGTCTGGCGGTGCGGCAGGGCTACAAGGCTTTCTCGGTAGCCATTCCGGGCCGCGATTCGCAGTGGCGCATGCAGGCATACGTGGATGCCGTGCGCGCGCGCATCGACGGCATGCGGAAGCTGGCCGGCCCCGACCTGGATTTCGTGCTGGACGCGGCCGGGACGTTGACGCCCGGCGATGCGGCATTCCTGGCGACGGCGCTGGAGAAGAACCACCTCATGTGGCTGGAGGAACCCACCACCGTGCTGACCGCCGACGGCCTGGCGCGCATCGCCGATGAGAGCGTGATGCCGCTGGGCATGGGGCGCTCCGTGACCGACATCGCCACGTTTCAAAATCTTCTGCGGTGGGGGAGCATCGATCTTCTGCGGCCGAGTCTGGGGCTGAACAGCATCGCCAAGATCCGGCGCATGGCCGCCATCGCCGAGACGCACTACGTAGCGGTGGCGCCGTATCACGATGGGGGTCCGGTGGCAACGGCCGCGGCGCTGCATCTGGCCGCCAGCCTGCCGAATTTCGTGATTCAACAGGTGCCGTTCCCCAGCGACGAACGCGACCGCGCCATGCGGGCCGAATTGACGCCCGGCAGCCCGGAGACGGCGAAGGATGGCTTCGCGCCTCTGGTGAACAAGCCGGGATTCGGAATCGAGGTGGACGAGCGGGCGCTCGACCGCTACAGCGAGGAGAAGGTATGAGACGCCGCGATTTGCTGGGAGCGCTGGCGGCTGCCGGCGCCATGCGGGGATCGTCGAAGAAGCGCGGCCCGAGCATGGGGTGCGGCTGCGCGTTCGCGCCGGCTTCGGCCATTCCGCCGGGCTCGGAAGTATTCAAGGACGTCGGGTCAAAGCTTCGCATCACGGACATGAAGGTCTTTGGCGTGACGCTCGACGAGAAGATCGCGCGCGCCGACCGGCCGTACGTTTTCGTAAAGCTCG
>CAZARO010000681.1:0-3969 GCA_964487165.1 uncultured Solibacteraceae bacterium
CAAGGGGCCTTCGGCATCGACTAGGTTGCGGCGAATGATCGGGAAACCTATCCTCAAAGATTACGCTCCCTCCCTCGATAAGTCGGTCGCTCTTTCCCTCAATCTGACGTCCTACGTCTCGTCGTTCCGCAAGCTAAAAGAGCATCAATGCAAGGTCGACGATACCGACGCTGTCACCCTGAGTTCCAGGCCCTGCAAGTCTACTTCACGCGAGATCCCGCTGCGATCTATCCGATGCGACCGGGGTAACGAGCCGCGAGACGTTTTGGATGGGCTGATTTTGGCATCAGAGACAGGGGATCGACTCCTGCTGGGCTGGGGCCTTGGGCCACAGGCCCGATCCGCACTTCGCCAACTGCCAAGCACAATAGCCACGGCAAAGCGGACCCGTGGTTCCGGCCCACTGGCGATGGGATACCGCTTCGCGGTGGCGGGCCGATGGTCGGAGCCGGATGAAGACCTGAAACAGGAGAAGCAACCGACCGTCATCCCTGGCAATGCCGCCAGTTTTGATCTCGACACTATCTTCTACAACCGGTTCGGGAGTAAATGTGAAAGCCTAAGAATAGTGTTCACCCGGGTCCCAGAAATAGGTTGGCGAGACCAGAATGGGAAGCCTGCGCCCGGGCCACCAGAATATCTGATCGACAACAGCAACTTGGTTGACCTGCTCCGTGTCGCCGCTAGATGCGGCACCGACACGGTGAATGACAGCGATAGAAAGTGAGATTCCGGTCGTGAAGTAGGCTTCCTGAGAGTGGCCCGAGTGTGTTGGAGCACGTATCGCCATCCCGTGAAGTGCTCTGACATCACTTGAAGCTTGTCAACCGCCTTCTTCGCCCGCTCGCCCCGCCCCCCTTCACAGCGAGATCAGCCCCTTGCGCACCCCGATGGTAACCGCCTCCGTGCGGCTGGCGGCGTGCAACTTCCCCAGGATCGACGCCACGTGGAACTTCACCGTGTGGTCGGAGATCCCCAGCTTCCACGCGATCGCTTTATTGGCCGCGCCCTCCGCCATCATGCGCAGCACTTCCAGCTCGCGCGCGGTCAGTGTGTGCGTCTCCGCGGAGACCGGCGCCGAGGCGTTGGGCGCCAGCATCGTCTCCAGTTCGCGCGGATCCACTACCGCCATGCCGGCGGCGGCCGCTTCCACCGCTGCCAGAATCTCGGCCGCCCCGGCGTCCCTTGAAAGCAGCGCGCGCACTCCCAGGCGGAATGCCTCCTGCGTCCACGCCGGCTGCCGCTCGCTGGTCAGCAATACGATGGCCGGCGTGTGGCCGTCGCCTGGCGGCGAGAGTTCGTCCAGCGAAAAAGCGGCGAGCACCACATCCGGACGCAGTGCGTCCAGCGCACTGAGGTCCGGATAGGCGCCCGCCAGATCGATGCCGGGATGCGAGGCCACCAGCGTCTCCAGCCCGGCGCGTACGACCGCGGATTCCGCCGCGATCGCCAGCCGGATCACGCCGCCTCCGCCCGCCGCTGCGCCACCCGCACGAAAACTTCGCGCAGGCGCGACGTGTCGCCCCGGAAGAACGGCAGGCGCAACGTGCCGTCGCCGGAACCGGGGCTGGGATCGAGCATCTCCATGAGACGCTCGAACGTCCCCACCAGAATGTCGCCCGGGCGCAGCGATGCCGCGGCCGCCGCGCCGTTCGGGTCCATGGTCACGATCTCGAGCCCATGGGACACGGGCTGCAGAGTAACTCCTAGTGAAGGCCGCGCGCCGCGCCGCAGAAAATCGACCGCCGCGTTCGAGGGCACGGCCACTCCCAGTCCGTTGACGATGGCCGTGTTGATCCCCACCACGCGGCCGCGCGCATCGGCCAGCGGACCGCCGGAATTGCCGGGCGCCAGGCGCACGCTGGCGCCGATCCAGCGCTCCCGCCCCATGCCCGAAATCGGCCCCACAGAGTGAATCACGCCCGTGGAAAGCGCGCCCGCGAACCCCAGCGGACTGCCGATGGCGATGGCCAGTTCGCCTGGACGCAGCGCGTCGGAATCGCCCGCGGTGGCGGCCGGCAGCCCCGATTCCGCCACCCGCAATTCCGCCAGATCGCGGCGGGCATCGCGCGAAACCAGGCGCGCCGGCAGCCGCCGGCCGTCCCACAGGACGATGTCCGCCTGGTCAGCGCGCGCCACGTGCGAGTTAGTCACGATGCGGCCGTCCGCGCTCCAGATCACTCCCGAGCCGCCGCCCTCGTGGCCGTGGGAGAAGACCTGCACGGTGGAACGCCGCAAGCGTTCGGCAATCTCTCCGAATTCGCGCATGTTAGTTCCTCCGGGGCCGTTCCCCAATCACCACGTCGATGCTCAACGCCGTTCCGCCGCGCACCAGTCCAGCCGCGACCGTCTGGCCGACGGCGTGGCGTTCGAGCACGCTCTGGATATCGTCGGTGTCATCCACTGGAGTGCCTCCGAGCGAAATCATCACGTCGCCGATCAGCACACCGGCTTTGGCCGCCGGCCCATCGGGCTCGAGCGACAACACGATCAGACCTTTGTGATGATCGGGGAGTTCCACCGGTTGCAATCCCACCCCCAGGTAGCCGCGCGCCACGTGCCCGCGCGAGAGGATCTCTTCCACCACGCGATCCACGGTGGAAGCCGGAATGGCCAGGCCGGCGATGCGCGACAGCGCCGAGGTGGCGATCCCGATGGCCTCACCCTTGGTATTGACCACCAGGCCGCCGGACGACGCGGGGAAGAGCGTGAGGTCGAGGCGAATGTAGCGATCCAGCCGGCCGCCGCGCCAGGTGCGCCACGAGCCGCTGACCGCGCTGACGATCCCCAGGGTGGCATTCACGCCGGAATCGGGCGAGCGTCCGATGGAGAGCGCCAGGCTGCCAGGCACGGGATCGCCGGCCGCCACTACGGGAGGGTCGCCCGCATGCCCGTCGACCTTCAGCACGGCGAGGTCGGTGCCCGGATCGCTGCCGGCCACGGTCGCCGATGCCTTCGTGCCATCCGGCAAGGCGAGTTCGATTTCCTCTTCCCGCCGGATGGTATGCTCAGCCGTGACCACGATGCCCGGACGCCAGAACCCCCCGCTCGATCCGAACCGCGGACGCGCGTCCACGGCCACCACCGATTTCCCCACCTTTCCCACCACGTCAGCCAATTCTGTCGAAAGAGCCATCAATTCGTTTACCATGAAATCTCCTGTGCTTCCAGGATGCCGCGCCGGGGCCGTCCGCCACATCGGTCATTCGGGTAGGGGTGAGCCGTCAATTAGACTGGGAGATGCTCCATGGTGAGCTTAGGCGACAATTTTCGCATCGCTGTCGACGCCCTCAACGCGCACAAGCTGCGCGCCGTGCTGACGGTGCTTGGCCTGACCATGGGAGTGGCAACCCTGATGACCGTGATGACCCTGGTGCAGGGCGCCAATCTTTATGTGGAGCAGAAAATCGCCAACCTGGGCACCAATGTTTTCCGGCTCGCCAAGACTCCCTTCGCGGTGGTCGATTTCACCGTGGTGGTGAAGGCGCTCAAGAACAAAAACATCGATATCACGGACTACCGCGCGGTTTCCGAACTCTGCCGCGCCTGCGAACAAGTGGGCGCATCCGCCAACGGCACGCTTTCGGTGCAGTACCAGAATAAGCAGACCGACGACACCACCATCATCGGTTACACGCCTAACATGGTGGACATCGATACGCGCACGCTGGATCTGGGGCGTTACTTCACTCCCGCGGAAGACCGGCACGCGGCCTATGTGTGCATCATCGGGGCGTCCATGGTCGACCAGTTTTTCCCCCACGACAATCCTATCGGCCGCAACATTCGCACCGGGAGCCTGGAGTTCACGGTGATCGGCACGTTTGAGAAGCTCGGTTCGGTGCTGGGGCAGGATCAGGACAATTTCGTCATCATCCCGCTCAACACCTACCTGAAGGTGCGCGGATCGCGGTCCAGCCTGACGCTCGAAATCAAAGCTGCGGGCGGCGAGAAAAATTTCGAGGCCGC
>CAZARO010000682.1:0-3967 GCA_964487165.1 uncultured Solibacteraceae bacterium
AGGGGCTTGCCGCACTTCTCGCACATCAGGCCGGTGGGTTCTTCCATCCGCTTGATGTCGGTCATGTGCTCTTCGGCGTGCTTCAGGTCATGGTCGAAGCGCTCGTAAAAGTCGGCCATCGCCTTGCGCCAATCAATCTTGCCCTCTTCGATGTCGTCGAGCTCTTCTTCCATGCGGGCCGTGTAGCTTACATCGAAGATGTCGTCGAAGCTTTCGAGCAGGAGGTCGGTGACTACTTCGCCCAACTCCGTGGGCTGGAAGCGCCCGCCTTCTTTCTTGACGTACTCGCGCTCCTGAATGGTGGAAAGGATGGACGCGTAAGTGGACGGGCGGCCCACACCATCGGACTCCAGGCGCTTCACCAGGGTAGCTTCGTTATAGCGCGGAGGCGGCTCGGTGAAATGCTGTTCCGGCATGATGGCGCGGAATTTCAGCTGCTCGCCTTCGGTCACCAGAGGCAGGCGATGTTTCACCTCCTCGTCGTCCTCGTCCACCTGGTCCTTACCTTCTTCGTAGACCTTCAGGTAGCCGTCGAACTTCTTCACCGATCCGGTGGCGCGGAAAATGTACTCTACGCCGTTCTTCTTACCCGTGGTGGAGACATCGATGGTGGTTTGATCGAATAGCGCGGGCATCATCTGGCTGGCCACGAAACGGTTCCAGATGAGCCGGTAGAGCTTCATCTCATCTTCCGCCAGGAACTTCTCCACCACTTCCGGGGAGAAGGCCATCGAAGTGGGCCGAATGGCCTCGTGAGCGTCCTGCGCTTCCTTCTTCGACTTATAGATGTTGGCCGATTCGGGCAGGAAGGCCGTGCCGTAGCGCTCCGTGATGTAGTGCCGCACGTCGGCGATAGCGTCGTCGGAAATGCGCGTGGAATCGGTGCGCATGTAAGTGATCAAGCCTACGGCGCCTTCCTTGCCGATCTCGATACCTTCATACAGGCGCTGCGCCAGCATCATGGTGCGCTTCACGCTGAAGCGCAGCTTGCGGGATGACTCCTGTTGCAGGGTGGAAGTAATGAAGGGCGCTACCGGATTGCGCTTCTTCTCGCGCGTGCCCACCGATTTCACCACGTAATCGGCGGCTTCAAGTTGCGCCAGAATATCGTCGGCGGCGGCTTGCGTGCCCACCACCGGCGTCTCGTCGTTGGCCTTGATGAGGCGCGCGCTGAGTACCGGCGGCTTCTTGGCGGCGAGGTCGACGTCGATGGTCCAATACTCGTCCTTCTTGAAGGCGCGGATTTCGCGCTCGCGTTCCACCACCAGGCGCAGGGCGACGGTCTGCACGCGGCCGGCGGACAGGCCCCGGCGCACCTTGTCCCAGAGCAGCGGAGAGATCTTGTACCCCACCAGGCGGTCGAGAACGCGGCGGGCCTGCTGTGCCTCCACCAACGCAATGTTCACCTGCCCGGGTTTTTCAAAGGCCTTATTTACCGCTTTCTTAGTGATTTCGTTGAACATCACGCGGAAGATTTTGGGACCGTTCTTGCGGTCCCCGAGCTCTTCCTGCAGGTGAAAGCAAATAGCCTCGCCCTCGCGATCGGGGTCAGCGGCCAGGTATACTTCTTCCACCTTGCGGGCGGTGGCCTTGAGTTCGGCAATGAGTTTCTTCTTGCCTTCGATAATTTCGTAGTGCGGCTCGAAGCCGTGTTCGACATCCACCGCGAGATCGCGCTTGGGCAGATCCTTAATATGACCGAGGGAAGCTTTGACGACAAACTGCTTGCCCAGGTATTTATTGATGGTCTTCGCCTTTGCAGGCGATTCCACGATTACCAGAGCTTTTGGCATATTGAACTTTCGGAATGCGGCGCCTTGGCCGCGTCAACGTAAATGATTGCTGAATACCCAGAGACGTTACCACACTTTAACAAAGTTCTTGCCGGGGAGCTGTTTTACCAGCCCCAGCATTTCCAGCTCGAAAAGCGCGGCAATCAGCTCCGACGGCGATGTATCTTCCACTTTTTCAAGGAGATCATCCAGATGTACGGCGATATCCACTTGCAACAAAGCCAGCACCCGGCGGGCGATGTTGCCGAGCTCCGAAACCGGATCCCCCACTACGGATGCCGCTTCACCGGCGCCGGATGCACCGTCGGCGGCCAGTATCTTTTGCCGGCCTCTATCTATTAGATGCCGGCGGGATTCAGCGGGCAGTTCGGAGACCACGTCGTTCCAGTCCTGCACCAGCCGAGCGCCCTGCTTTATCAGAAGGTTAGGTCCCCAGGCGAGCTTGTTGGTGATGTTCCCGGGGACGGCAAAAACCTCGCGGCCCTGGTCCATCGCCAGCTTGGCCGTGATGGCCGATCCGCTGTACTGAGCGCCCTCAACCACCAGCACTCCCAGGCTGATCCCGCTGATAATCCGGTTGCGAATCGGAAAATTTTGCGGAAATGCCGTGGCGCCCATGGGAAATTCGGAGACGATGAGCTGTTTCGCGGCCAAGTCGGCCGCCAGTTTGCGGTTTTCCGCGGGATACACCACGTCGACGCCGCAGCCTAATACCGCGACGGTATCGCCTCCGGCGGCCAGGGCGCCTTTGTGCGCCGCGGTATCGACGCCGCGCGCCATTCCGCTTACGATGGTGAGGCCGGCGTGGGCCAAATCGCCCGAGAGCCGTTCCGCCACCGCCAGTCCGTAAGGGGTGGGACGGCGGGTGCCCACTACAGCGACGGACAATGTTTCCAGCAGTTCCACGCGGCCGCGGGCAAACAGCAAAATTGGCGGGTCGAAGATCTCGCGCAGGCGCTGCGGGTAGAGTGGGTCGCCCAGCGTAACCACGACGGCTCCGGCTTCAGCCATCTTGTCGTGTTGCGCGGCGGCATCCTCAAAGGTGACACCGCTGGCGATGGACTGCGCCACTGCACCGCTGATGCCGGCGGTTTCCAATTCCGTTCGCGAGGCGCGGAAAATAGCTTGCGGAGTGCGGAAGCGGTCCAGCAGCTTGGCGGAAGTGCGCGTTCCCAGCCCAGGCACCAGTTTGAGAGCCAGCCAGTAGAGTTCCTCCTCCCGGCTCAGGACGAATGAAGGCATGAAGGTTCTTTGCTGAACTCTACGCTACCAGCAGGCCGCGGCCAGGCGCAACTTTGGGGGGAGGCGGGAACGGAGCGGCGCCGAAGGTAGATTCAATGGCGGGCAGACTGCTAAACACGACGCCGTTGATCGCGGCTCGCTCAAACCGCTTGCTTACGCGCGCGGCTCAGTATGCGCCTCTTACAGAGCCGTGGCCGTCAGGGAGCGGATGCGCAAATACTTATGACGCTCTGTTAACAGCTCAGCATGGGGCGGATTATTGGCTCACCGCCCGAAGCTATCGGGCGCTTCTATGTGGTCAAGCGAATCAGTTCGACCGAGCCGTCCGATAGCTCTTAAGGGCTAATATACACACCAGCACGTATACCCTCTCGCGGGCCGCGCCGACAAGCTAGTATGTCCCCTTGACTGGAAGTTAGATTCTTACATCGAAGATTTTAAACACGAATACTTCAACATTTGCCCCGAAGCCAGGTCGACGGCCTCAAACCACCGCTGGCCATCGCCATTCTGACTTCCGACAGCCCGCGAGGGCTGTCAGACTTCGTCGGACCCGCAGGGGCCGCTTCTGTCTTCCAAAATCCTGAAAGAATTTCAAGGGCGGAGCCCTTGGTTAGGCCTTGCCTTCTTTGAGCTTGTGATACTCAGCCCAGCGTTTTTTCTGAGCAGCCGCAATCCGCTTGCGTGCAGCCGCACTCATCGAGCGTTTCTTCAGGGGCGCTGCTGCGGCCTTAGGAGCCGCGGCTGGCGACTTGCCACTCAATTGCCGCCGAATATCGGCGATCTTTTCGCTTATCTGCTCCGCCTGGTGCTGATACCCGATCAATGCAGCTTCCAAGAGGGCGTGGTCGTTGGTGTTCATCGGGCTAAGTGTATCATAGAGACGAGACAAGTGAGCCAAAATTGTAGATCGGAAGAGCACACGTCTGAAC
>CAZARO010000683.1:0-3967 GCA_964487165.1 uncultured Solibacteraceae bacterium
GGCCGGCGCAGTTGTGCCGCATGATGACGGACCGCTTCCGCGCGGCGTGGCGGGGTCTCAACACTGATGCCTCGGTGCATGAGACCGTGACCCTGGCGTCGCTGGTAGAGAAGGAAGGCAAGCTGGCGGAGGAACGTCCGCTCATCGCCGCGGTATTCGCCAACCGGCTGCGCCGCGGCATGAAACTGGAGTGCGACCCCACCACCATTTACGCCGCGCAGCTTTTGGGCGTGTACCGCGGGACGATTTACCGCTCCGATCTGGACCGCGACCACCCCTATAACACCTATAGTCACGCGGGACTGCCACCGGGGCCGATCGCCAACCCCGGCATTCCATCGCTCCAGGCGGCGCTCGATCCGGCCGTGTCCGAGGACCTCTATTTCGTGCGCAAGCCCGACGATTCCGGCAGCCACCAGTTTTCCACCAGCCTGGCGGAGCACACCGTCGCCGCCGAGAAGTATCGCCGTGCCCACAAAGTCCCTTAAGCAGCGGCTGCGCGAATACCTGGCCGGGGAGCGGGTCCAGGCCATCACGGAAGCGGTGTGGTTGGATCTGCTGACGAAACTCGCGCCCGTATCGGAGAGCTATCTGCGCGAGCTACTGCGCGAGACGGAGCTGCCCTTCGAGCAGCCCTACGCCGGCATTCGCCAGCGCACCTTTGAGGAGCTGGAGCAATCGCTCGGCGAGATGCTGCAGATCTACGCGGAGGCAAAGACGGCAGGCAATCGGGAGCGCGCCCGCTATTGCCGGCGGCAGGTAATCGGCGCCAAGGATCGCGCGCGATTTCTGGCGGGCAGCGGCCGCACGCCGCCGGAAAAGCAGGCTTGGAAAGCGGAGATGGTGGAGTGGATGCTGGTCTGGCTGGAGAATCCCGAGGTCTTTCCGGCGTGGGTGGAGGCGCGGAAGCGGGTGAGCTGTTTTCGCTCGCGGTACACTGAGGCATGAGCATCGATGAGCGCATTGAAGCACTCACAATGAATCTCGAGCTGGTGAGCCGCGACATCCAGGATCTGAAGATTGCCGCCCAGCGGGACGGTGAAAACGTCCGCGCGCTTGTCCGAATCGCCGAGATTCACGAACGGCGCCTCACGCACCTGGAGGGCGAGGAGAGCTGACCTTTTTCGCCCGCGCTACACTCAGGCATGAGCATCGATGAGCGCCTGGAAGCTCTGGCTATGAATCTGGAACTCCTGCATCGGGACCTGCTGGATCTCCGTGTCCAGGTCGACCGGATTGTCGTTGCCTCCCAGCAGGACGGCGAGAACATCCGCACGCTGCTCCGTATCGCCGAGATTCGCGAGCAGCGCCTCACCCGCCCGCCAGGCCAGGAGAGCTAACCTTTACATTCGATTGGGCTTGTAGTACCCTTTGAAATACGAGAGGGTCCTATTATGGCATCGAGCGTCTGGAAAGGCCACCTGACTTTCGGGCTGGTCTCGTTTCCCGTCCGGTTATTCAGCGCCGCGCGGAGTGAAACCATCAGCTTCAACCTGCTCCACAAAGACGATCATTCGCGCATCCGGCAGGTGACTTACTGCCAGGCGGAAGACAAGCCGGTGCCGCGGAGCGAACTCGTGAAAGGCTACGAGTACGAGAAGGACCACTATGTGGAGATCGAGGACGAAGACATCAAGAAAGTCGCGCCCAAGACTGCCAAGGTGATGGAGATACTGGAATTCGTCAAGGCCGACGATGTCGACCCCATCTACTTAGAGAGCTCTTACTATGTGGCGCCGGACGAGGGCGGCGAGAAGCCCTATGCGCTGCTGTTCCAGGCGCTCCGTGAGTCTAAGTACTACGCCCTGGCGAAGGTGGCGATGCACAATCGCGAACATATCATCGTGCTGCGGCCGGGCGCCAAGGGTATTCTCTCGCACACCATGTATTACCAGGACGAGATCCGCCAGGTGGAAGAGTTCCGCACCGACACCAGCCTGGTGAAAGACAAGGAACTCTCCATGGCTAAGATGCTGATCTCGCAACTGGAAGCCGAGTTCGAACCGCAAAAGTACCAGGACGATTACCGCGCGAACCTGCAGAAGATGATCGAGTCAAAGGTGGCGGGCCAAAAAGTGGTGGCCACGCCGGAGACACACGTAGCGCCGGTGATCGACATCATGGAGGCGCTGAAGAAGAGCCTGGCGGAGAAACGCAAGCCCGCGAGCGTGGCCACGGCGGTGGCTGGCGCAGGCGCGGAAGAGGCGGTGGAAGTGGCCGCGCCGAAAAAGCGAGCTCGCAAGACGAGCTAAGCGGTGCGCACAGCTTCGAGCTTCAGGTAACCTAGTGCAATCTCGGTAAGTTTGCGATCGGCGGCGCGTTCTTCATGCAGAGTCGCCTGTAGCAACCGGCTGTCTTCGTGGTAATCCAGATGCGTAGCGTAGGCCTGCAAGATACCGTAAGCGGCCATCTCGTAGTGTTCGATTTGTTGCACCGCCGCCACGATAGCCGTATCGCGCATGGTGGGATTGCCGGTCTCGGCGATATCTTCTTCGGCTTCCCGCAGTATCCCTTCGAGAGCTTTACCGGTCTTGATGGCCGGCTTCTCGCCGTGAATCTGGAAGATCTTCTCCAGGCGCGTTACGTGGCCGCGGGTTTCGCTGAGGTGGTTGCCAAGCGCCTGGCGCAGATCCGTCAAATCGGCGGTTTCCAAGAGTTTCGGCAGCGACTTTACCAGCAGCTTCTCGGCACCATAGAGGTCGCGCAATTCCCTTAGATAAAGGTCTTGCAATGTTTCGATTTTCATCGTGGGTTCTCCCTCTTTCAGTCTGGCAAAAAGAGGTCCGCCATCGTAGTGTTGCGCGGTACTGTTGGGGCGCGTTTTGTGAAGCTCAGTCCCTGGAAAGACTGCGCGAGTGGAAAATCCAGGCGGCCAGCAGGAAACAGACCAGAGCGTAGTCCAGGCCGTAGACAAGCGCGGTGGCGTGGTCGGTCCACAGGGCGGCCCGCAAGGTGGCGCGCGTGATAGTCAGGAAGCGGGTCTCCGAGAGAAGACTGCTGGAGGGGAATACGTAAAACAGTCCGGTGCGCAGCCACTCCGGCATGAAAGTTTGCGGATTGCCGGGAGCCACCAGGCTGGAGCCGATCATCACCACCAGCACGATACAAAACGCCACGATGGGGTGCATGACCGTGACCAGCAGCATGCCCAGCGCGCTGTAAATCATGTACCGCACCAGCGGGTAGACAATCAGCACCCAAGGGGTGGTCTCAATGGTGGCCCCGCCAATCCAGGCCAGCAGGTAGTTGAGCCCCAGCATCAGCAGCACGAAAACCAGCATCATCAACTGCACACCCAGAAACTTGCCCAATAGAAATTCCCAGCGGCGCACGGGCCGCGCCAGCACTGCCAGCACCGTGCCGGACCGCATTTCGGAGGCCACTACATCGGCCGCCGACCAGGCCGCCAACAGGCTGCCGAAGCCGCTGATGAACGTCATCATGCTGGCGATGAGCGGCAGCACGGCCATCTGCATCATCTCGGCATTCTGCGTCCCGCGCATATTCCGCAAGGTCAGCAGCGAAGCCAGCATCAGCAGCAGAACGCAGATACAGCCGGCGCAGAACAGGATGATGATCTTGTTGCGCACCAGTCCGGAGAAGGTATTCAGGGCGATGGCACGAACCTTCATTGGGCGCCTCCGGGTTGGTCCACTTCCTTCAGGAATAGCTCTTCCAGGGTGCTTCGCAGGGGCGTCATGGCGATCACGTCGCACCCCGCGGCCCACAGCGCTTCCACCGTTTCCCGCTTGCGCGCGGTGTCCACCAGGACGCGGACGCCCGCCGGCGTCGGCTCCACAATGGCGCCCCGCAGCGTGGACTGCGTCAGTTCCGGCGGCACTCGGTCGGCCAGGATTTCCACCTGCGCGCCCGTGGCCAGCAGATCCTGGAGCTGTCCGGAGCGCACCATTTTGCCGCGATTGATGATGATCACGTGGTCGGCAATCTGCTCCACTTCGGGCAGGAT
>CAZARO010000684.1:0-3966 GCA_964487165.1 uncultured Solibacteraceae bacterium
CTGGCGATAGCCGTAGTTGATGGCCACCTTGTCCCAATCGCCGATACGCGCCGCGTAGGCGTGGGAGATATCGATGGAGCCATCGGCGCGCAGTTCTTCCTGCGGATGCGGATAATCCATCACCGAAATCCAGCCCTTGGTGCTGTCGTAATAATTGTGGCCCAGGCCGAGCGTGTGGCCCACTTCGTGAGCGGCCAACTGGCGGATGCGCGCCAGCGCGCTCTGGTACAGGATATCGGGCTTCTCGGTGCCGTTGGTATACGGTGAGAGCAGCCCTTCGAAGATCATGTAATCCTGGCGGTCGCGCAGAGAACCGAGAGTGACGGTTCCCTTGATGATCTCGCCGGTGCGCGGATCGGAGACGGTGCCGCCGGTGCTCCAGCCGCGGGTGGAGCGGTGCACCCAGTTGATCATGTTATAGCGGATGTCCATGGGGTCGACGTCGGCCGGCAGCACGGCCACTTGAAAACCGTTGCGGAACCCCGCGGCTTCGAAGGCCTGGTTCCACCAACTGGCGCCTTCCACCAGCGCTTTCTTCACGTCCTCGGGAGCGCCCGGGTCCACCCAGTATTGGATGGGCTTCACGGGATCGCTGACGGCCGCGTTGGGGTCCTTCTTCTCGATGCGATGGCGGCGCAGATAGCGCTTCACCATGGGCTCGCCGATGGGCGTGCTGTAATCCACGTATTCGATGCCGCCGTAGCCGGCGCGCGGGTCGTCCAGGCGCGGGGTGTAGTTGCCGTCGGGCAGTTCCACAAGCGAAAAATGCTCGCGCAGAGTCACCGCTTCGGCCACCGGGGTCACGCTCGCCACGCTGCCGGAAAAGAGCCCGCCGCCGCGCCCGCCGGCTCCCCCGCCACCACCGGCGCCGATAGCCGGGGGTCCCTGCGCGGGTCCGCCGCCACCGCCGCCGCGACCTCCGGCGGGTTCGTTGGCGAAAGTCAGGGTGACTTCAATCTCGCTATTTTTGGGAAAGGCCTTGGTGCGCTCCATGTAAAATGCGCTGCGCGTGCGGTCCACGCGATAGGTGCCGGGCCGCAGGGCGTTGCCGGCGCCTTCGCCATCGCGCAGGAAGAAATCGCTGGCGTCCACCAGGGCGTGGCCGTTGGTCTCGGCGGCCACCGTAAATCCCCACAGCACCGACTTGGCGAAGGAATCCTCTACAGAGCGCCGCTCGGCGGGGTTCGTGCTGGAGGAACGGAACGAGTCGTTGCCCTGCACCAGCAGCACCTTCGGCCCGATGCGCTGGAAGGAGACAACGTGCGCCGAACCTTCCAGCCCGCGGTCAAGCCCGATGTCGTTCGAGCCGAGGCCGGCGGCGAGCCCGCTGGTGTAGAGAAAGTCGGTGTCGAAACGCGGAATCTCGAGGAAGAGACTGCCGGTGCGCTCGTCCCAATAGAGCGGGAAGTAGCCGTCGATTTTCCGCATCCCGGCGGTGCGTTCTTCGATACGCGGGGGCGGTCCGGCTGCGGCTGCGGCGGCTCCCCGTCCACCGCCCGGCTGGGCGGCGATGGGGGACAGGCAGGCGAGAGCCACGGAAACAAAAGCGGCGAGAGTGCGACAAGTCATGGGGTCTATTGTATAGCGTGATGGACCGGCCGCCGGTGGAGCAGTCCGGGGCCGACATCCAGGTGATGGCTGATGGAATCGGGCACGGTGACAAATAGCAGAAATCCGATGGTGGCGTGCGCGACGCCCAGAAAATACAGATTGCGGTGCCGCCGGTAGACTTTCGTGGCGGACCATCCGCCCACCACCGCGACGGCCATCAGGAACCAGTTGGGAGTATGCGCCACGCCAAACAGCACGGCAGTGAGCCAGGCGGAAGCGCGCGGCGAAAGCGCGCGGTCGAAGCGATTCAGAAAATAGCCGTTGAGCATGTACTGCTGCAGCAGGCCCCAAGGCAGATAGGCGAAGAGCGCCAGAAAGGCTTGGTCTGCGGCCATGCGGCGGGTGGTGTTGAGCAGCAGTCCGCCGGCCAGCATGACGAGCGCCAGAACGATGAGCAAGGGGCCGAAATGGTGCGTGCATTCATACAGGCTGGCGCGGCCGAAGCCAAGCTCGCGAGCGCCTTCGCGATGGAGCACATGGGAGAGCAGCAGCCACCCCAGGATGGCGATCCATAAGTAGGGATGGGTGGCGCGCCAGATCCAGATATAGGCCATGATGAAGACGAACAGGCTGGCCGCTTCCAATGCAGCGAGTATGCGCAAAGTGTCCCTCAAAAGAAGAAGTGCTTGGTCCAATCTACCAGCATGTGCAGGCCGGCCGACGAGAGCACGGTGGAAGCTTTCTGGAAGACCTTGCCGTAAGCAAAGCCGGCGATGGTGGCGAGGATCATGTAGCGCCAGTTGGGCAGCGGCTGCGGTCCGTTATCGAGGTGGGCGCACCCGAAGATCAAACTGGCGGCGAGCAGGGTGCGCGTGCCGGGGCCGAAGCGTTGCATGAGCAGGTTCTGGATGAGCGCGCGGAAGAGAATTTCCTCGGGCAGCGCGGTGGCCGCGTAGATCAGCCCCACGGCCGCCGCCATTCGCCCGGCGCTTTGTACCGGCAAGTGCGGGGGCGGAATAAAGCCGAGCGCGATTCCCACCACGGCGAGCACGGGCGCCACCAGGGCGAAGCCGGCGAGAGGCAGCCAGAAGTCGCGTGCCTTGTGGGGCGGGTTGTATTTCATGCCGGAGAACGAGCGGAAGCCGGTCCACAGCACCAGGCCGAGGAGAATCGCGATTCCGTACGCTACGCTGTGCAGGAAGCCTTGTGCCGGGCGGGGAACCAGGCGCGCACCGGCGGCGAATTCGATAGGCAGCCAGAGGATTAGGATGCCGAGAAAGTCGAGTGCCGTGGGGCGCGGTGAGGCGGCCGGCCCTTGCAGGAAGGCGAGGGTCACCGGCGCAAGCGTGTAGGCCAATACCAGCAGAGTGAGCGGGAGACTTGACGCGCCGGCAATCCAAGAGGCAGCGGCGAATACAGCGGTAAGCAGAACGGGTGCGGCCCACAAGCTCGCGGGCCGGCGATGGAGCAGGATTTGCAGTCGGCGCTGGAGGCCGGGGGCGAGCAGGCTGAAGATGGCCAGCACCAGCAGTACGAGAAATGCGGTTTGCCCCATAGGGATAGTTTGGCACCACGCGAGGCAAAGACACTGTTGACCGCCGATGAACGATGAAACCCTCGGGCTGCTGGCATCCATCCAGTTCATCTAACGATAGACCGGCCAGAGTAGCCACGTGATCGAAGCCCTGAGCAGCAAACGCGCCATCAGCGCCGCGCAGGTACGCAAGCTTGGCGCGATGGTCCACGTTAGCCCCGACTGTTCATCCGGCTCCATCCGTCCCCGCCCCTGTACAATAGGTATGTGTTCCGTTTCGTCCTCCCCGCGGTGCTGGCGCTCGCGACCACCCTGTCCGGCCAATCTCTGTTCCCTCTAAAGGACGTGCGGCCCGGCATGCACGGCACCGGACGCACGGTCTTCTCCGGCAACCGCATCGAGGATTTCCAGGTGGAGATTCTCGGCGTGCTTGAAAATATCGGACCGCACGAATCCATCATCTTGGGGCGGCTCTCAGGAGGACCGCTGCAGCAGACCGGCGTTATGCAGGGGATGAGCGGCAGCCCCGTCTACATCGATGGCAAGCTGGTAGGCGCCGTGGCGCTGGCGTACGCTTTCTCCAAGGAGCCCATCGCCGGCATCCGCCCCATCGAAGATATGATCCGCCCGGTGGCCACCCGCGCCGCCATCCCGGCCCCACGCGCGCCTTTTGCCATCGCCCCCAACGAACTCCTGCGCGCCTTCCCGCGGCCCGCGCTCGCCATGTCCGGCGGCGCCCAGATGGTCGACATCGCCACCCCGCTCTCCTTCGGCGGATTCACGCGCGCCACGCTCGACACCTTCGCGCCGCAGTTGCGCGCCCTGGGGCTGGAACCGCGGCAGGCCGTCAGCTCCGCCGGCAAGATGGACGACAAGATGGG
>CAZARO010000685.1:0-3964 GCA_964487165.1 uncultured Solibacteraceae bacterium
CGCTGCTGGCAGTCTCGGCGCTGGCGCATGTGCCGGGTAACGTGCTGTGGCTGTCGCGGGCGGCGCACGCCGCCGCGAGGCGCACGGGCAAGGTGCTGGGTTCCGCGATTCTGGATCATTACTCGCAGACCCTCGCAGAGATTGCGCGCACCGGCTTCCTGGCCTACTGGACGCAGGAATTCCGCCCGTATCTGCGGGCGGCGGCGCTGCAATTCGCTCCGCGGCATGAGACTTCGACGGAGAAGCTGCTCCACCGGCGGTTCCGCGGCGATCAGTCGTAGACCGGAATGCGCGACGGCCGGCCGATCCAGCGCAGGTACAGCCAGCGCAGAGCGTACAACGAGCAGCCGATAGTCACCGGTATGCTCGGGACCGGAACGTCATTCTGGTCGGTGATTTTCACCACTGCCTGCGAGCTGACCCACCCGTTCTTTACCCGCTTGGTGAGGCTGGCGTTTTCGGGGATTGTCAGCTTATACTTCTGGGGCGTGGCACTGCTCTGCTCGACCCCTGGTGTAACTTGCTGGCCTGCTATCGGCCCGGGGATTCAGAAGGCTGCAACACAGCACAACCGAAAGGATCGATCCAATCCCATTCGAGCCCATGGAATCCTCCTTCGCCCGCTGAACTGGCGAGCGTCATCTGGGCTCTAGCGGGCAAGGCTCACTCCTGCGACGCGCGCACACTTATAAAACTGACCGTTGAACCTGGCACGAGCGAGCGGGGACGAAGCCATAGCTTCCATTTTTGGTCCCCGGGTGGAATTATGAACCAACCTATCTCCCTCCGCAGTTGTTTTCTTCGTCAGTATCGACTATTTCGGGAGTTGCTGTTTATCGCAACGATATTTTGAAGAGTTTAAGGTGCACTTTTTACGATTGCGTACCGGAAACGGGGATACAGCGTATGACGGCGATGTTTTCCTCTACAGTGAACATACCCTACCGGTACGTCTTGTTGCTGCCGTAACGCGTGGTGCGCTCGCTCGGAGCGCTTTGCGGAAGACGCTGTGTAAGGTTGAGGCGGCGGCGGTGCCGGCGGGCCTCGCCGCGCTGGCCGACGTCACGGGGGCCGAAAATACGCTGACGCGCGAGATATCGAACGGCGGAAGGATTGCTGGAGCCTCGCGCATTTCGAAACCAAGGAGCAGGTGCCAGCGGGACAGCTCGCACCTGGGCAGACGCTCAATCGCCGGTGGGCTTCGCCGGCCTGCGGCGCGAATGGGCCGCTTTCCGCCAGGAAGCGCAAAGATTACCGCCGAAACGAGTGCCCACACGGCAGGGTCCTACTGCACAAACAGAAAATAAGATAAATAGAGCCTAAAGCATTATTTGATGTAAAATCGATGCTGGCCGGGACGACCAAATGGATCCTGGCATGGGGGATCAATTCTTGCCTTGGGCCCTCACACCGATCGCGGACAGCACTGATTGCGACCTGTCAGGCTCTCGTCTATCGAAGCCGGATGGGGTTCGCTGGGTGGCAAAGCCCATTTCATGGGCGCGATCACCGCGGCCGGCAAACAAACTGGTCTTCCAAGTAACTCTAAAAACACATCTCAGGCAGGCCTTTGTTAGTTCGAAACGGAGAGTTCTTATGCAAACTTCGCTGCAGTTGAGGTTGCCCTTTGTGCTAATTCTGCTGATCGCCGGGGGCATGGTTTTCGGCGTAAGCAAGGTTGGGCCGCCGCAGCCTGACCGCGTGGCAGGTCTGGTGAAGAACCAGTCCGCTCAAGAGAACTATGGCAACTTGCCGTTGGCGTTTGAGCCCAATGCCGGCCAGGCTGATCCTTCTGTGCGGTTCCTGGCCCACGGCCGCGGCATGACCGTCTTCTTCACGGATAACGAAGCCGTGATGGTGATCCACAAAGCGGAGAAATCGGACTTGCAGCGCGTCCACGGACAGGAAGCTCATCTCAGGACGGAGACGGCGGTGGTGCGCATGAAGCTGGCCGGAGCCCGAAGGCCTCGCCTGGAGGTGGGATTGGACAAGCTGCCGGGGATTACCAACTATTTCATCGGCAATGACCCGGCCAAATGGCGCGCCAACATATCGAATTATGCTCACATTCGATACAAGGGCGTCTACCCGGGTGTGGACTTGATCTGCTATGGCAAAGAGGGCCAGCTGGAATACGATCTGGTGGTGGCGCCTGGAGCCGACCCGCGGCAGATTGAACTGGCGTGGGAAGGCGCGGACAGGCTGGAGTTGAACGCGGATGGCGACTTGGTGCTGGCCACGCGCCTCGGGGACATAGTGCAGAAGAGGCCGCGGGTTTATCAGCAGGTGGGCGCGCGCCGGGTTGAGGTCGCGGCGGCCTATAGTCTCCATGGGGGCAGCTGCATCACCTTCGAATTGGCCCGCTATGACCGCAGCCGCCCGCTGGTCATCGATCCGGTGACGGTGGTCTACGGAAGCTATTTGGGCTACAGCCAGTACGGAACCGCGATCGCCGTGGACTCGGCCGGCGCGGCGTATGTTGCCGGCCTAACGTACGACACCATCGACCCTGGCTTCCCGGTCGTTTCGCCTTTCCAGAGCACAAACCCTACCGTCAATGGCCCCTGTGGCAACGCCAGCGGCTTCGTGAGTAAGATAGCGCCTTCGGGCAGTTCACTGGTTTATTCTACTTATCTGGGCGGCAATTGCGACGACGAGCCAGCCGGCATTGCAGTAGACGCCAACGGATCGGCGTACGTCGTCGGCACGTCGTGGTCGCTGAACAGTTTCCCCGTGCTGTTGGCCTACCAGTCGAACTGCACCGGAAACTACAAGAGCGGCGTTTACGTGACGAAGTTCTCGCCCGCGGGCAATTCGCTGGAGTACTCTACGTATTTGTGCGCACAGTCCGGTGGCAGTGACGTCGGCACCGGGATCGCCGTTGATACATCCGGTTATGCTTATGTGACGGGTTACACCGATTCGGAAACCTGGCCGCTCCAATCGCCATACCAGGGCCAAAACCACACCGGCAGTCAGACAGGTTTCGTCACCAAACTGACGCAAGCGGGAAGTTCGCCGGTGTCTCTGGTGTACTCCACATACTTGGGCGGCAGCGGGAACGATTATCCCTCTGCCATTGCGGTCGACGGCTTGGGGTCGGCATACGTCACTGGCCAGACGAAATCCATGGATTTCCCTACGGTGACCCCTTTCCAGTACCGCAACAATTTCGGTGACTTCACAGGTTTCGTTACCAAGTTCTTACCGTCTGGCGCCTCACTGGCCTACTCCACTTACCTGGGCGGCAGCACCGGCAGCGACCGGCCGACGGCCATCGCCGTGGATGCCGGCGACGCTGCCTTTGTCACGGGTGTAGCCTATTCGACCGACTTCCCACTCCAGAGGGCCATCCAATCCACGAACAAGGACCCGGATGCCGGAAACTGCTTCGTGACCAAGCTGGCGACACTCGGAACTACCCTGATCTACTCGACGTACCTGGGAGGCAGCCCCACCGCCTTCTCCAGCGGCGATATCTGCAATTCCATCGCGGCGGACAGCGAGGAGGAGGCCTATGTTACAGGCGAGACGCACTCACCCGACTTCCCCCTGCTTTCGCCTTATCAGGCGACCATTCCTTCTACCAACATCGCGTTTGTTACCAAGTTTTCAAAAACCGGTACACTGTCGTATTCGACTTTTCTGGGCGGCAGCGGCGACACCATAGGCAACGGCATTGCCTTGGATTCGGCGGGCGCGGCTTATGTCACCGGCGAGACGAGTTCTGACGATTTCCCCGCTCCATCGGGCTTTCAGGAAACTAACGGCGTCGCCACCGCCCCATTTGTCGCCAAACTGCAGTTTAGCGGCGCTGCTACGACTCTGGTAACAACCGGAGTGGCGGGACTCACATTTTCAGTGGACGGCTCGACCTATATTCAGCCGCAGATTTTCACTTGGACGGCCGGCAGCAGCCATACCATCAGCGTGAACTCACCGCAAGCCCAAGCGGGACACACGG
>CAZARO010000686.1:0-3951 GCA_964487165.1 uncultured Solibacteraceae bacterium
TTCCGGTGTCCATGGGGTTGATTATCGACAACAGCGGCAGCATGCGGTCGAAACGCGCCAGCGTGGAAGCCGCGGCCCTGGCGCTGGTGAAGGACTCCAACCCCGAAGACGAAGTCTTCATCGTGAACTTCAACGACGATGCCTACATCGACAACCCGCATGACAAAGAGTTCCTCACCGACATCGAAGAGATGAAGGAAGCGCTGACGCGCATCGATTCGCGCGGCGGCACCGCCATGCGCGACGCCATCGCCAAATCCATCGAGTGGCTGAAGAAGGCCCACAAGGAGAAGAAAGTCCTGGTGGTGGTGACCGACGGCGTGGACAACGCCAGTTCCGAGAGCCTGGAAGACCTGGTGCGCGAGGCCCGGCAGAGCGAAGTGCTGATCTACTCCGTGGGCCTGCTCACTGAGGAGGAGAAGCGCAGCGCCGCCAGCGCCAAACGGCAACTGAATGCGTTGGCCGAAGCCACCGGCGGAGAAGTCTTCTATCCCAAGGACCTCAACGAGGTGGACCCCATCGCCCACCAGGTGGCGCGCGATATCCGCAGCCAGTACACTATCGGCTACAAGCCTACGAACGAGGCGCTGGATGGAACGTTCCGCAAGATCAAAGTGTCGGTGAAGGCGCAAGGGAATCCCGTGCCGCGCACGCGCACCGGTTACTACGCTACGGGCGACCAGGGCGGGGCGGCCTCGCACAAGAGTAAGTAGAGGACTGAATAACTGCGGCGGGCTGAAGCCCACCCCACCGGTGGGGCGGGCTTTAGCCCGCCAATTCGAGCGATTATGTTCCGCACCCTCTGGACTCTTACTCGCGGCTACCGCCTGTGCCCGTGGCGCAGCCCTTATCTTCTCTGGCGAATTGAAACCTACGCCGGCCTCCACACCGAGCGTATCGGTTTTCGTGAATTCTGGAGCTTCGCCTGGCGCGAACGCCGCGACCTGCTGCGCTACCTGCGCTGGACTCACCGCATGCGCACGCGGCAGCTGCTAGGATCGAAAAATGCTCTTCATGGTGATTGAACGCTTCCGCAACCGCGACCCCAAGCCCGTCTACCGGCGCCTGCGCGAACAAGGCCGCCAGATGCCCGTGGGACTGGAGTTCATCGATAGCTGGGTAGAGCCCAATTTCGAGCGCTGCTTCCAACTGATGGAGACCGACGACCCCCGCCTGCTGCAAAAATGGGTGGCGGCCTGGGGCGATTTGATGGAATTCGAGATTCTGCCGGTGGTACATTCTAAGGATACCCGCCAGGTTGTGGATGCGTTACTCGACGTCGAGTAAATCAAGGAGGACAACATGAACCGTCGCCACGTGATTCAATCGGTATTGGCCGGCGCCGCCGCGGCCGCTTTCCAGGACAACGTGCTGGAGCGGATTCGCGCCGCTTCCAGTTCCGTCAATGGCCGTAAGCCCGAAGACGTCGCCGCCGACGAAGACTATTGGGCGGAAATCCGCAACGCCTTCTCGGTGGACCGCAACGTCATCAACCTGAACAACGGCTACTGCAGTCCCGCGCCGCGCACCGTGCAGGACACCATGCGGCGCCTGTTGGACTACAGCGACACGGGCCCGTACCACACCATGGTGAATGTACTCTATCACCAGATAGAGGCCGTACGGCGCCGCCTTGCCGACGCCGCCGGCTGCGATCCCGAAGAGATCGCCATCACCCGCAATTCCAGCGAATCGCTGGAGAACGCGCAATACGGCATCGATCTCAAGCCGGGCGACGAAGTCCTCACCACCAATCAGGACTATCCGCGCATGCTCGAGACCTTCAAACAGCGGCAGCGGCGCGAAGGCATCGTCCTCAAGACGATTTCCTTCCCCGTCCCCACCATCGGCATGGACGATCTGTATCGCCGCTTCGAGCAGGCCGTCACGCCGCGCACCAAGGTGATCCTGGTGTGCCATATCACCAACCGCACGGGCCAGATTTTCCCCGTGAAGCGTATCGCTGAGATGGCCCACGCGCGCGGCATCACGGTGATTTGCGACGGCGCTCACGCCTTCAGCCAGTTCCCTTACAAGATCTCCGACCTCGACGTGGATTACTACGGGGTGAGTCTGCACAAGTGGTGCTACGCCCCGGTCGGCACAGGTTTCCTGTACGTGCGCAAGTCCAAGATCGCGTCTACCTGGTCGCTCATGGCTTCGGGCGAAACGCAGAAGAACGACATCCGCAAGTTCGAGGAGATCGGCACGCACCCCGCGGCGAATTTCAACGCCATCAGTGAGGCGCTGATCTTCAACGAGAATATCGGCATCGACCGCAAGGCCGCGCGGCTGCGCTACCTGCGCGACCGGTGGGCTCATCGGCTGGCGGAGAATCCCAAGTGCCGCATCCTGCACAGCCCCGACCCGGCGCAATCGGCCGGCATCGGTTTCCTGGCCTTCGATAAGATCGACCCCGGCAAAGTGGCGACGGCGCTGGTCAATAAGTACTCCATCTACACTGCCGTGATGGGCCACGAAGAGTATACCGGCCTGCGCATTACGCCGAATATCTATACGCCCGTCCACGACGTCGACTTTTTCGCCGATGCGGTGGAAACGGAACTGAAGACGCTGTAGTGGCCTTTCGCGGGCTGAAGCCCGCGCCACCGGTGGGGTGGGCTTCAGCCCGCCAGTTAATTATTCATCCGCTCGAGTTGTTTCACCAGGAACGCCACGTCGCTGAACGGCTCGCCGCCGTTGCGCGCCCAATACACGCGGCCCTTCTTATCGATCAGGATGGTGGAATGCAGCTCGATCTCCTCGAAATCGTCGTAGGAATGGAAGCGATGGGCGTTGGCGAAATGGTCATCGGAAAGCAGGCGAATCGGTAGATCGCCGAACGCTTTCAAGCCCGCCGAATTGCTCTGCGGCGTCGCGCCGCTCACCGCCAGCACCACGGCGTTTAGCCGGTCCCAATCGGCCTGCTTCTCTCCGATGGCGTGCAGTTGCCGCGTGCAGTGCGGACACTCGGCGCCCAGGTAGAATACCAGGATCACATTCTTCCCCTTGTACTCGTCAAGCGTCACCCGCTTGCCGGCGGAATCCTGCACATCGAGCAGCGGCGCGTTGTAAGGCTCCCATTTCTCCGGGCCGAATTTCTCCAGCGACGTGCGCAGGTAATTGCGCTGCGTGCCGGGCGAACTGTCGCGCGGCGCAGCAGTGACGCCGGTGGCCATCGCACGCTGCAAAATGGCGAGGCCTTTGTCGGCATCGGCGGTGACATAGAGCAGGCGCGCCATGGCATCCTGCGCCTTGTCCTTCTCGCCCAAAGCGTTCGCCGCGCGCACCATGCCGCTCAGCGACCAGAGGTCGTTCTTGGTGAGATCGAGCGCCTTTTCGAAAGCCTGCTCGGCCAGCAGCGGACTCTTGGTCTGCAAGTACGCCTCGCCCAGGCTGTTGTAGAGCGATTCCGGATAAAAAGGCGGATCGGCATAGTCGCTTTGGAATGCGAATTCCTTTTCGGCGGCGTCCGAGAGGAACTTCAAGCCTTCAAGCGTGTTCCCGCGCGCCAGCGCCAGCCGGCCTTTCAAATCGGGCACCTGGATCTCATATATCGGCCCCACCACCCGGACGGTGCTCTTCTCCACTTCGCCCTTCAGCGCGGCCAGCGCCGCCATGCTCTTTTCCGCCTTGTCCAGGTCGCCTTTGCCCAGATACGCGCGGGCTTCGAAGTATTGCCGGTTGATCTTATCGAGCATGATATCCCGCCAGGGAATATTGTTCTCCTTCAGCAGATCGTCCCACCGCTCGAACTTCAGCAAGGCACGCGCCAGCGAGAAGATGCCGTAGGAATGGCTGCTGCTGAAAGCGTCCGAATTGGTTTCCGGATCGAGCGGAGCGTCGATCAACTGGCGCGCGCCGAAGATGGCCGCCTTCTCCATCCCCATCTGCTCCTGGATATAGGAAAGATAGTTGCGATTGTGGCCGTAGTTCCAGTTATTGCAGGGG
>CAZARO010000687.1:0-1371 GCA_964487165.1 uncultured Solibacteraceae bacterium
ATCCAGACTATACTCCGGATCTAAGAATGGCAATCCTTATTTTAACGCCTATGGCGGGCCCAAAGGGCACCCCCGCGGGCGCCCGCCCCACTATTTGCGTAGATGCCCGAAAGTGGGAAAACTATGCGGCATTACTTAGGCTTTAGCCGCGAAGTCAGGGCTCAGGCCTGAGTCCGGAGGCTTCGCCACCGGCCCCGCGGGCGATACTAAGGGAATGCGCCTCTCGCCGCGTTGCTACGCCGTCACCGGTCTCGCCTACTCGCCGCCCTGGTGCGTGAATGCCGGCTTCATCGCCGGGGATACCGAGACGCTGGTGCTGGATACCGGCGGCAACGCGCTGGCGGGGCAGACCGTCCACGGATACTCGACCGCCGTCCGGCCCGAAAATCGCCTGCGCGTCCTCAATACCGAAAAACATTTCGACCATATCGGCGGCAACGCTTTCTTTCGCGCGCAAGGCGTCGATATCTGGGGGCACAAAGCTCTGGCGCGCACACCCGCGGAATTTCAGGCTGAGAGGGAAGAGTTCAACGCCATCATCCCCAACCCGCAGCGCCGGGCGGCGGGAGAGGCGGCGGCCTTCTTCCACGGCACTGAACTCACCAACCCCACCTGCTTCATCGGCCAGGACACCCGCTGGGATCTGGGCAACTGCGCCGTCGAAATCCTGCTGACTCCCGGCCACACCGACACCAACCTTTCCACCTGGGTGCCGACGGAAGGTGTCCTCTACACCGGCGATTGCCTGATCGCCGAATACCTTCCCAATCTCGACGCCGGCACGCCCGCCGATTGGCAAGTCTGGCTGGCATCCATCGATCGCCTGGCCGCGCTGGAGCCCGCGATCGTGGTGATGGGCCACGGCCCGGTCGCGCGCGGCGCGCAGGTGCGGACCGTCATCGGATACCGTCCGCCGCGTGCTGGAGGAATCCATCGCGCGCGGCCACTCCCCCACCGCGTAACGGAGAAAAAGCCCATGCCGGTACTTCTGCAGATCCCCGAGAATCCCAATTGCGATGCCATGGACGCCCAGGTCTTCCAATGCCGCGCGGCCGCGCGGGTGGTGACGCAGGTGCTTTGCGAACGTCCCGCGGGAATGGAATGGTGTGCCGTCACCGGCGTCGACGAGGGCGGTGCGCCCTGTCCCGCCACCGCCTGCCTGGTGGAGGATTCGGGCGACGGCGCGTGCTATCTGGTGATCGGCGGCGAGTGGGGCCTGCGCCTCCAACCCGCCGGCACCACCGGCCCCTGGGATCTCGCCAGCGGCACGCAATGGGGCGTCCCCTACTTCCTGCTCGCCGGCGACGGCGCCACGCTCCACTTCGCGGATTAGCGGCAGGTCTCAATCCAGGGTCTGAAACTTTGAGAAGC
>CAZARO010000687.1:1381-3946 GCA_964487165.1 uncultured Solibacteraceae bacterium
CAGTGGGGCAGGCAATCGTGCCTGGCAATCGTGCCTGCAGGGCGGCTTTCCAGCCGGCCCGGCCGCCTGAAGCCCGCGCCACGGTGGGGTGGGCTTCAGTCCGCCAGTTAAGATCACTCGCTTTCCCTGTCACAATCGGCGGCTTGAGCTGCCGGCTACGGTTAATCTCGGGAGGCCGATGGAGTCGAAGTGCGCATTTGACAGTGCCTGGCCCAGAACTGTGCGCCCAAGTATCCGCGCCACCCTCTCAGGTATTGCCTCAACTTCTCGACTCGCAAATTGCCGCACATGCCCGGCACTCCAGGGCCGGAGACAAAGTCTCCCGGCGCGGAGTCCTCCGAGAAACTCCGCGCCGGCCGCACCACCGTTACCGCCAATATCCGCGGCGGAATTCGTACCCGCGATGGCCCTGCGCCCATGAGCCCGGAACCCATACGGCATGCGCACGCGGCGGGCGCTGCCATCGCCCCGGCACCCAGGCATAGCCGCCGCCCCGATAGTCGTAGAAGCCTTCCGTCCACACGTAGCCCGGACCCGGAGCCACGCCCACTACCGCATACCGGGGCGGAGGCGGCGCAAACCCCACCACCACGGCGCCGTGCGCGGCGCACCCGCTCAAGAGAGTCCCGGCGATCACAAATCCTAATGCCAACATTTGCCTTTTCATTTTCAGCAACCTCCTACCGAATTGAACGCACTATGCTATCCATCAGTTGCGCCCCTGAATGTAAGTTAATGTTAGGAAGGCTTCATCCGGCACCAGTCGATTTGAGCCACAATATACCTATGGCGAGGGTGACGGAGCTGGCTGTGAATGGAACGCGATACCGGATCGATGCCGATCCCGATCGCACGCTGTTGAGCGTCCTCCGGGACGATCTCGACCTCACCGGGACTAAGTTTGGCTGCGGCGAGGGGCAATGCTCCGCCTGCACGGTCCTGATCGACGGCACGCCCACTAAGTCGTGCCTCACCAAAGTCAGCACCGCGGCGGGCAAGCGCGTGGTCACCATAGAGGGCCTGGCGCCCGAAGGCAAACTTCACCCCGTGCAGGCGGCCTTTCTGGAGGCCGATGCCATGCAGTGCGGATGGTGTACGCCCGGCATGATCCTGGGCGCCGTGGGCCTGCTGCAGCGCATTCCGCAGCCCAGCGAGGCCGACATCGTGAGCACCATGAACGGCCACATCTGCCGCTGCGGAACGTATGCGCGCGTGGTGCAGGCCATCCGGATGGCGGCCCAGACGGTGGCGAAGCAGGGAGGCCGGGCATGAATCGGCGCGACTTCTTCGCCGTACTGGGCGGCGGCGTGGTGGTGATGCTGGTGGATGATGTGTACGCGCAGGAAATCGGCGGCGGGCGCGGCGGACCCCGTGCGGTGCCACAGAATTTAAGTGCGTGGTTGCACATCGGCGAGACTGGACTGGTGACGGTCTATTCCGGCAAAGTGGAAGTGGGACAAAACGCACGCACCTCGCTCACCCAGGCGGTGGCGGAAGAACTGCGCGCGCCGGTGGGGTCCATCCGCATGGTGCTGGGAGATACCGATCTCACGCCTTACGACTTCGGCACCGTCGGCAGCCAGACCACGCCACAAATGTGGCCGGTAATCCGCAGGGCCGCCGCGGCGGCGCGTGAAACGCTCATCGATCTGGCATCGCAGAAGTGGATGGTGGAACGCTCCACCGTCCAGGTGTCCGGCGGCAAAGTGACGGCCGGCGACCGCTCCGCCGGATTCGGCGAATTGACCCATGGCGAGAAGCTCACCCGCACCATTCCCGCAAGCGTGGCGCTGGCGCCGGCGGCCGAATGGAAAATCGCGGGCACGTCGCTGCCCAAGGTCAACGGGCGCGAGATGGTTACCGGCGCGCACAAATACACTTACGACACCAAGGCTCCCGGCATGCTCTACGGGAAGGTGCTGTACCCGGCGTCGTTCGGGGCCACGCTGCTCGCGCTCGACAGCGCGGAGGCGGAGGCCATGCCGGGAGTGAAAGTGGTGCGCGAGGGCGATTTCGTGGGCGTGACCGCGCCCGACCCGTTCACCGCCGAGAAGGCCGTGGCCGCCCTGAAGGCCGATTGGAAGGCGGTGGTCGCGGAAGCTTCCTCGCAGGACGTGTACGCCTATTTCAAGAAGAACGGGCGCGACGCCACCGACGGCGCCGGCCTGACCGCTTACACCGTGGCCTACATCGCCCACGTGCCGCTGGAGCCGCGATCGGCGCTGGCGCAATGGAAGGACGATGGGTTGACGGTTTGGACGGGATCGCAGCGGCCCTTCGGAGTGCGCAGCGAACTGGCGCAGTCTTTCAATATTCCCGAGCAGCACGTGCGCGTAATCGTGCCCGATACCGGGTCGGGCTATGGCGGCAAGCACAACGGAGAGGCGGCATACGAGGCGGCGCGGCTGGCCCGGGCCACCGGCAAACCGGTGAAGCGCAATTGGACCCGCGAGGAGGAAATGACGTGGGCCTACTTCCGCCCCGGCGGGCTCATCGAGGTGGGCGGCAAAGTGAATCCCGATGGCACGCTGGCCGAATGGGAGATGCACAATTACAACTCCGGCC
>CAZARO010000688.1:0-3941 GCA_964487165.1 uncultured Solibacteraceae bacterium
CGGATCGCCTGTGGGGATGGCCTCCAGTATCCGCTTCGCAGCCGTCAGATTGCCCTGGTCGGCATACGCACCGCCCAAAAGGTACTGCACGGGAATCTTGGGATCGAGCTTGAGACTGGTCTCGAACGCCGCCACGGCGCTGGCGGGGTCGGCGGTCAGCAGGTAGAAGCGCCCGGCCGCCATGTCCTGCACCGCATCGTCGGAGTTGAGCTCGGCGCGCGCACGCAGCAACTGCTTGGCGAGTTCCAGCGGCTGGACATATTCGCGCGGCGGCTGCCGCATGCCCATGCCGATCAGCCCCGCCGCGGCGTTGATCCGCACGGTGGCCACCGGGTCACTCAACAACCCTCCCAGCGCCCCCGCCACTTCCGAACGATATGCCGGACCGGGATTCAAGATACGCGCCGCGATGGCCCGCACCAGCGGTTCGGAATCGGCCAGCGCCCCCACGATGGCGTGCAAGACAGCCGCGTCGCTCGCAAAACTCCCCAGATGGCCCACGGCGTTGGCCCTCACCAGCGCACCTTCCGAAGGTTCGTTCAGGATGGCCAGCAGCTTGGGGACGGCATCCGCGTCCCGGTTTCGCGCGCCGGCGAATGCGTCGGCGCGGCGGATCAGCTTTTGACGCGATCGCGGACCGTACCAGGCGTTCATCCGCTCCGCAGCCCAACTCGCGTCGCGATTCTTGTGGCATACGTTGCAGGCGTTCGGGATGGAATGGCGCAGGGTGTTCTCGGGAACCGGGATGGTCATGGCATGATCGCGAATTTCGGCCTTGATGCTATACACCGTGCGGGGCATGTGGCACTCCACACAGGAACTGCCCGCGCTCTTTTCCGAATGGTGGGTATGGCTGGTGGGCGCGGCCGCCTGGTGGCAGCGCGTACACAATGTATTCACAGCAGGCTTCAGTTGCGGGTTCTTGTCGATATCGGTGTTGTGCGGTACCACGTGGCAATCGAGACAGGTGGCGCCGCCTTTCAGGAAGCACTCGCTTTGCCACCAACCGAAAGCATCGGTCGAAAATCGGCGCGGGCGGCCGTCGGCCCAGTAGGCCGGGTCTTCGCCCGCCGGTTGGGAGAATTCCAGGACGGGCAGGAAATGGTCGTAGTAATCGTCGCCCGCTACAAAACCGTCCACCAGAATATCGCGGAAGGAATGGCACTGGGCGCACACCGCGGTGTTACGCGCGGCGTTCAGGCGGGTCTGGACCACCACGTCGTGGACCGGTTTTCCCTGGTGGCTGGCGTTGGCGTAAAAAGCCGCGTGCTCCGCGCCCGGCCCGTGGCAGCGTTCGCAATTGATGCCGAAATCGAGCCACGCAGTCTGGTATGCGTTTTTGTCCGCGTCGAAGTTTTTCCGCTCCTGGCTGACATGGCACGAATAGCAGCTCTTGTTCCAGATTTGAACCTGCGGTCCCGGAGCCTCTTCCGGATCGTCGATGTCCAGGTTATGAAACCAGTTTTTCCGCAGCACGTCCCAGGTAGGCGGCAGCACGATGATGCGGCCGTCCGCTAGCGTGGTGAGGTAATGCTGAATGCGGCGGTTTCCCAGGGTGTATTGGACGCGATGCTCCTGCGGTTTGCCGGTGAGGTAGGATTCGGTGATGTAGAAAGCGCCGGCCTGCGCTCGGAAACGGTAAACGCTGCCCCGCAGGGTAACCGCGCCGCGGCCAAAATCTCCCACGATGCCCGCGGTGCTGGCCGGCTGCACCATCTTGCTGTGGCGCGATGCCGACCAGGTGTGGGTGACGTTGGCGTGGCACTTCTCGCAGGCCGCCGCACCGGCGAAATCCGGTAATCCGGCCGCATGTGCGCAGGCCGCCGCCCACAACCAGATCAATCCCCCCACCCGAACCATTGTTTCTCCCGGTGCGAGATCATTTTACAACGAAGGTCTGTAAGTGTGGTTTTGGAGGGATTGGTGGCGGCGGGGAGACTTGAACTCCCGACCTACGGATTATGAGACCGTCGCTCTAGCCAGCTGAGCTACACCGCCGCGCAAATTCAGTGTAGCAGACAAATCCGGGCCTCTAAAACCACAGGATTTACCCTATTGAATTGTGGAAATCGCGGCAAGCTGAAGAGAATTTCCCCAAGGTTGTTCGCAAGCCGATGCCGGCTGATGCATTACACGGTCAATTGCTTTATTTACAGACAATTAGCGCAACATGTCGCAGGCTGGTTCAATTTGACGTAAGTCCCTTTTTTACCAAAAGTTAATGGTGTTGAAAGACGCTTTTCCAACAGAGTTTTCCACAGGTGTTGTGGATACTGGGATCTTATTCGGAATATCGCAAACAAGGGGCCCGCGGGAGGTCAATCCTGCGCCGCCAGCCGCCGCTCCAGGGATTGCGGGATGTCCGCCTCGACGTCGCACCCATCTTCGGTATAGCGCGTGGACAGCACTCGGCCGAATTCGTGGAGCATCGCCAAGGTGGCGCCGTCGCCGGCCGGCAGGTGCAAGGTGGCGCGCACAATCGGATCGAGCGGCAGCACTTCGTCGATGGCCGCCAGCAGGCGGTCGATGCCCTCGCCAGTGAGGGCGGAAACGGCCACCGCGCGCGCCGCGGCGTATCCCGTAGATCCGCTCAGCAGCCGCCGCTCGATGGCTTCGCTATTCGTTGCGGCGCCATCCACCACCCGGTCCGCTTTGTTCATCACCAGGATCTGCGGAATTTGCGCGGCATCGATTTCCGCCAGCACTTGCAGCACGTGGGTGGTGTTCTCGGCGGCGGCCGGCGCGGAGACGTCCACCACGTGCAGCACCAGCGCGGCCTCCTTCACTTCTTCCAGGGTGGCGCGAAACGCCTGCACAACGGTAGTGGGCAGGTTGCGGATGAAGCCCACGGTGTCGCTCAGCAGCACCCGCCGCCGCGAGGGCAGGGCCAGCGGCCTCACGGTCGGATCGAGGGTGGCGAACATGCGCGCGTCGGCCAGCACCCCGGCGTGCGTGAGCCGGTTGAAGAGCGTCGATTTGCCGGCGTTGGTGTATCCCGCCAGGGCGAGCGTGGCCAGCGGTACGGCGCTGCGCCGCTGGCGGTGCAAGGCCCGTCCGGCGCGCACCCCTTCCAGATCGTCCTTGATCTTCTTGATGCGCTGCGCGATGCGGCGGCGATCGGTCTCCAGTTTGGTTTCGCCGGGCCCGCGCGTGCCGATGCCGCCGCCCAGCCGCGACATCTGCGCGCCGTGGCCCGTGAGGCGCGGCAGAAGATAGCTGAGCTGCGCCAGCTCCACCTGCATGCGGCCTTCGCGGGTGCGCGCCCGCGCGGCGAAAATATCCAGGATGAGCTGCGTGCGGTCGATGACTTTGCATCCGGCCGCTTTTTCGAGGTTGCGCTGCTGGGTAGGGGTGAGATCGTGGTCGAAGATGAGGACGTCGGCGGCATCGGAAAGCACTTGCGCGCGCAACTCCTCCACTTTGCCCTGTCCGATGAGAGTGGCGGCTTCGGGCCCCGGGCGCGTCTGCGTGACGCGTCCGACAACCTCCGCGCCGGCGCCGGCGGCTAACTCCGCCAACTCCTCCAGCGACTCTTCCATGCTGACCGCATTAGCGCGGTGCGAGGCGCTGCGCGACTTCCATTCCACGCCCACCAGAATCGCCCGTTCCCGGGCGGGAGTTTGCGGGTGCGTGGCCTAAATCTCCGGGGAATCCGCATGTACCGGGGCGCCAGGGGCGGCCGCGCCGGCTGCGCCCGTTGCCACCGGCTGCGCGGCGGTGCTGTATGAGTGGGTGGTTTTCTGCGTAACCACAGTGGAGACGGCGTGCTTGAAAATCAGCTGCTCCTGGTTGTTGGTCTCGAGCACCAGGGAGTACTTGTCGAAACTCTTGATGCGGCCGGAGAGCTTTACGCCGCTCATCAGGTAAATTGTGAGGACAACTTTGTCCTTGCGGGCGTTGTTCAAAAAGCTGTCTTGGATATTCTGCGCTGGCTTATCCAT
>CAZARO010000689.1:0-3933 GCA_964487165.1 uncultured Solibacteraceae bacterium
TGGTGCTCGACGAATGTCCGGAATATCCTGTGAGCCACGAATATGCGCGCCAGAGTATGCAGCGGACGGTGCGCTGGGCGCGCCAGGCGGTCGCGCATTACCGCGGCCGCGTGGACCAGCCTGGCCTGCCCGGCCCCACCGGCGCGCTGTTCCCCATTGTGCAGGGGTCTATGTACGCCGATTTGCGGCGCGAGTGCGCCACGGCGTTGGTGGATTTGGACGCCGACGGTTTTGCCATCGGCGGCCTTTCGGTGGGCGAGCCGCGGCTCCTCAGCCTGGCTATGGTGGAAGCCACCGAAAATATTCTGCCGCGCCAGCGGCCGCGCTACGCCATGGGCGTGGGAATGCCGGCCGAACTGCCGGAATATGTGGCCCGCGGTGTGGACATGATGGATTGCGTCCTGCCCACGCGCAATGCGCGCAACGGCTGTCTTTTCACATCGCAGGGCCGCATCATCATCAAGCACGCACGCTATAAGAACGACGACCGCCCGCTGGACGCTACATGCCGATGCTATACTTGCAGCAGATACTCACGCTCCTACCTTCGACACCTGTTCCAGTCCAGTGAGATTTTGTACGCCATGTTGGCTACGCGCCACAACCTACAGCGGTACCTTGACATCATGCGTGAGATCAGGCACGCTATAATATCGGAAGCATATCCAGAATACTTGACGTCTGTGCGCTCGATTTCCGTCGATGCGGCTGACTGATAGTTTGGTCGAAACGTGGTCCAAAGCTTTTTTCTGCAAACAACTGCAACGGCGCCGTCCGGCATACCTACGGGCTTTTACATACAGATCGCCCTGGTTATCGCGATCATGTATTTCCTCCTTTTCCGCCCCATGCAGCGCCAGCGCAAGGAACAGCAGAAGATGCTGTCGGGCCTGCAAAACGGCGACACGGTGGTCACTAGCGGCGGCCTGATCGGCACCATTGTGGCTATCGAAGACGGCGAGACGCTGGTGATCCGCGTCAAGCCCAACGACATCAAGCTGCAGGTCACGCGGGGCTCAGTTTCGAGCTTGCGGACGGACGGCAAAAAAGCTGGTGCGGCTAAGTAGGCAGTATTCTAGTGAACAGGCAATAAACTCCCATGAAAACGAATTTGAGGGCCAGAATCGTGGTCATCGCGGTGACCATCCTGCTGTGTGTATACGGCATCATCAATGTGCCCAAGTCCAAGGCGGAGCTGGTACAGAACGTAAAAAACAACATCCGGCTCGGACTTGACCTCAAAGGCGGGAGCCACCTGGTACTGGAAGTCCAGGTACAGGATGCGGTGAAGGCCGATGCCGAACAGGTAGTCGAGCGGATGAAGGAAGAGCTGAAGAAGCAGAACATTTCCTACACCAGCATGGAAGCGACGAATCTCGCGGACAACTCGACCCCCGCCGACGCCGAACGCGTCAGCATCACCATCAAAGGCGTGGCGTTGAGCGAGACCAGCGCGTTTCGCAGCCTGGTGACCGACCACTATTCCACCTATATTCTGACGGCGCTCAATTCGAGCGACTACAGCATGAAGATCAAACCCAGCGACCTGATTGCGCTGAAGCGCGACACGGTGCAGCGCACCATGGACACGATCAGCAATCGCATCAACGGGCTGGGACTGGCGGAATCGAGTGTTCAGCAGTATGGCCGCGCGGGGGCCGATTACGAAATTCTGGTGCAGTTGCCGGGCGTGGACGATCCAGCCCGCGTGAAAGAACTGATAGGCACCGCGGCCGTGCTCGAAATCGACGAAGTGAAGGAAGGGCCATTTCCAAGCCGCGAAGCCGCCCTAGCGCAGCACGGTGGCGTGCTGCCGCTCAATACCAGGCTGGTGGCGTCCAAGCCGCGCGCCGGCTCGCAAGGGGATGAATGGTACCTGATAGGCCGGCCCCCGGTGGTGATGGGAAACGAAATGCGCAACGCGCATCCGGGCCAGGGAGACTTCCAAAAGTGGGAAACCAATTTCACGCTTTCCCCGGATGCCGGACGGCGGTTCGGCGTCTTCACCGAAAACCACATCAACGATAAACTGGCGGTGGTGCTGGATAACCAGGCGGTCAGCGTGGCCACCATTCAAAGCAAGATTGAGGACTCCGGGCGCATTACCGGCTTGGGGGGGCAGGAAGAGGCCGAAGACCTGGCGCGCTATCTACGCTCCGGCTCTTTTCCGGCCAGCGTCAAGTATCTGGAAGAAAATTCGGTGGGGCCGTCGCTGGGCGCCGACTCCATTCGGGAAGGCCTCCAGGCAGGTTTGGCGGGCCTGATCGCGGTGATCGTGGCCATGCTGGCATACTATAAGCGCAGCGGGGTGAACGCCGTGCTGGCGCTGTTGCTGAATGCCGTGATCCTGCTGGCGGCCATCTCGTACTTCCACGCGGCCCTCACCCTGCCGGGCATCGCCGGCGTCATCCTCACCATCGGTATGGCGGTGGATTCGAACGTTCTGATTTTCGAGCGCATCCGCGAGGAATTAAGGGCCGGAAAGTCGGTGGTCGCGGCGGTGGAGACGGGTTTCAACAAAGCGTGGTGGACAATTGTCGACACGCACGTGACAACGGTGGTATCCTGCGCCTTTCTGTTCCTGTTCGGCGAAGGTCCCGTGAAGGGTTTTGCGGTCACTCTGACGATTGGCCTGATCGCCAACGTATTCACGGCGGTATTTGTGTCCAAGACCATCTTCCAGTACGAACTGTCGGGCCACCGGCGGATGGAGGCGTTGAGTATTTAGCGGAACGGCCGTTGGGGATGCCCGACGGGAACAAAGTTTGAGAGGCTGGTGTCCAATGGTGTTGGGCGACACCAGCGTGCGAAAGTTTCGATGGAATTATTTAAGAACACGAATTACGATTTTCTGGGGTGGAAGTGGCCGTTCATCGGCGCCTCGCTGGTTCTCTCGGTTTCCGGGCTGGTCAGCATCCTGGCTCACGGCGGGCTGCGCTATGGAATCGACTTTAAAGAGGGCGTCCTGATGACGGTCAAGTTTGCCCAAACTCCGGATTTGGAAAAAATCCGCTCGGCCATGCTGCACTCTTCCAAGATCAGGGGCGACGTCAGTGTGCAGAATCTTACCGGCAGCGGATCGGAGAACACGCTGGAGATCGGCACGGAGGCCCCCAGCGAGACGCAGATGAATCTCAACCGCCAGGACATGGCCGACGTCCTCTATGCCACCTATGGCCAGGCATCTTCCGCGTCCGGCAAACTGGATCTGAATAATGCAGGAAGCGCGGCCTTGGCGGACCGTTTGCGCGACGCGTTAGCGCGCAACAGCGTGGCTATGAGCGAGCCGCAGTTGCAGACACTGGTGGGTGGGGTGCTAGGGGTAAGGGATCGGGACCACTCCGGGCTGGTCACCGATTTCGGTCAACTCTCCTCCGCGCCCGGTATGAATCCTGCTATTATGAACACTCTTCGCCAGGAGTGTTATCTGGCGCCATTCCATATAGCAGGAACACAAATGGTCGGGCCGAAGGTGGGCGCCGAGTTGCGGACTAAGGCCGTTTTGGCCACGCTCTATGCCCTTGCCGGGATGCTGGTTTACATCGCTTTCCGGTTCGAATGGATTTACGGTTTGGGTGCCGTGATTGCCTGTTTCCACGACACCATTATTACGATCGGTTTGTTTTCGATCTTCAATAAAGAAATCACCATGACGGTGATTGCCGCGCTGTTGACCTTGGTGGGCTATTCTATGAACGACACCATCGTGATCTTCGACCGCATACGCGAGAATTTGAAGTTCTCGCGCCGCGAGCCGCTGGAAACGGTGATGAACAGGGCTGTGAATCAGACTCTGAGCCGGACTGTGATGACCTCCGGCTTGACTTTTCTGACGGTGATCGCGCTGTTCCTGTTCGGCGGTCCGGTGCTGAACGGCTTCGCGTTCGCCCTGGTATGTGGAATTATCGTGGGTACTTATTCTTCGGTATTCGT
>CAZARO010000690.1:0-3930 GCA_964487165.1 uncultured Solibacteraceae bacterium
TCGAAAAGGGCGCGCCCGACGAACATCAGGAATTCCTCGAATTCCTGCACATTCCGCCCGAAGAGCTGGGCCGTATCCGCGCCTGGAGCTGCGGAGAGGTCCCCGGCACCCATGGCGACTGATTCACTGCGCGGCGCCGGTCGAATTTTGATCGTCGACTATGACCCGCGGTGGCCGAATCTCTACCAGCGTGAGGCGGATCGCATCCGCTTCGCGCTGGGAGAGCGAGTTCTGCAACTGGAGCACACCGGTTCCACTTCCGTGCCGGGGCTGGCCGCCAAACCGATAGTCGACATACTGCTCGCGGTGGCCAGTTCGGCGGACGAAGATGCCTACCTGCCGGCGCTCCAAGGTGCGGGCTACACGTTGCGCATCCGCGAGCCGGAGTGGTATGAGCACCGCATGTTGAAAGGCCCGGACACGGAGGTCAACCTTCACGTCTTCTCGGCCGGTTGCCCGGAAATCGGCCGCATTTTGCAATTCCGCGACTGGCTGCGAACTCATGCCGCCGACCGCGATCTCTACGCCCGCACCAAATTGGCGCTCGCCCGCCAACAATGGAAAACCGTCGACGACTACGCCGGCGCCAAAACCGCCGTCATCGAGGAAATCCTGCGACGGGCCCGCCTGACCGGGGTCTGAGACCCCTTATACTCGTAGGCATGCTGGAAGAAGGCGCCGCACCGGCACCGGCAATTCTGGTCCGCGGCCTGAAAAAATATTACGGAACCAAGCCCGCGGTGGATGGCGTCGATCTGGAAGTGCCGCGCGGCTCCTTCTTCGGCTTTCTCGGTCCCAATGGCGCCGGCAAATCGACCACCATCCGCATCCTCACTGGCCTGATCCCGTACGACAGCGGCTCCGTCGAGCTGCTGGGCTACCGTCTGCCGGAGCAGGACCTGGAAATCAAGCGCCGTGTGGGCCTTGTGCCCGACGAATCTCTGCTCTTCGACCGCCTTACCGGCGTGGAATTTCTGGAATTCGTGGGCCGCATGTATGGCCTGGCGCGCCCCGTGGCTATCGAGCGCGCCCACGGCCTGATGGACCTTTTTCAGCTTCACATCGACCGCAAAATTATCGGCGAATATTCCAAAGGCATGCGCAAGCGCGTCGCCATGGCCGCGTCCCTGATTCACCATCCCGAGCTGTTCCTCATGGACGAGCCGTTCGAAGGCGTCGACGCCGTGGGCGCGCGTCTCATGAAGGACATTCTCGTCGACCAGGTGCGCCGCGGCGCTACCATCTTTCTTACTTCGCACGTGCTCGAAGTGGTGGAGCGCTTGTGCGACCGCGTGGCCATCATCAACGACGGCCGGATCGTGGTCAGCCGCTCCATGGCGGAACTGCGGTCGGGAGGCGAATCGTTGGAAGACGCGTTTGTGCGCATCGTTGGCGCGGATCACCAGATGGAGCGCCTGGACTGGTTATGATCGCGGCCATCCTGCGCGCGCAAATGCTGAGCATGCGTCCCGCCTCCAACCGCGGTGTGGGCCTGGGAGTGGTGGCGGCGGTTTTCTGGTACGGCCTCTGGCTCGTCGTCTCCTTGACGGCCGCGGTCCTGGCCGCTCACGCTCCCGCCGCCATGCTGCGCTACGGGTTTCCGGTGGCGCTGATGGGCGTGTGTATCTATTGGCAGGCGATGCCGGCGCTTTCGGCCGCCATGGGCTCATCGCTCGACCTGCGCAAGCTGCTGGTCTATCCCGCGCCGCACGAACAGCTGTTCCTGATCGAGCTGCTGCTGCGCTTCGCCACCGGCATCGAAATGCAGATGGTGCTTGCCGGAGGGGCGATCGGCCTGCTGCGCAATCCGGCGTCGGGCGGCCTCGCCGCGCTCCCCGCGATGGCCGGCGCTCTGCTAATCTTCGTAGCTTTCAACGTGCTACTGGCTTCCGGTACGCGCAGTCTGTTGGAGCGTCTGCTGGCTCGCCGGAAAATACGCGAAGTGGTGGCGCTGCTGCTGGCCACGGTGTGGCTGGTGCCGCGCTTCCTGATGATGACCGGCAGCAAAGCCACCTGGCTGCGCGGCGCGGGCGAGGCCATGGGAGCTTTTGGCTGGCCCTGGAGCGCCGCCGCGCGCGCCGCGCTTCCGCTCGGGCAGACGGCCGGCAGCACGGCGCTCTCGTGGCTCTCGCTGGCCTGCTGGGCGGCGCTGGCCGGATGGTTCGGCCGCGTGCAGTTCGAACGCAATCTCCGCTACGATACGCTGGCCGCGCAGGCCACCCCGATGACGCCTCTCTCGGCGCGCACGAGCCGTTGGACCGAGCGCTTTTACCGCGTGCCCGCGCTGCTGTGGCACGATCCGCTGGCAGCCATCGTGGAAAAAGAATTGCGCACGCTGGCGCGCTCGCCGCGGTTCCGCATGGTCTTCGTCATGGGCTTCACTTTCGGCCTGATGTTCTGGCTGCCCATGGTGCTGCGCCGCAACGGTCAGCACGCCGGCTTTCTGGCCCACAATTTTCTGGTAATCGTGTGCATATATGCCATGACCCTGATCGGCCAGGTGACCTACTGGAACTGTTTCGGGATCGACCGGTCGGCCGCCGTTTTCTACTTCGCCGCGCCGCAGCCCATCGCGCGGACCCTGCTCGGCAAGAACATCGCCTGCCTCTTTTTCGTGTATCTGGAGGCCGTCGTGCTGATGTCGCTCACGCTCGCCGTGCGCGTGAACTTCTCAGCGGGACAAGCGGTGGAGACCTTCGTCGTCATCGGCATCTGCGCGATGTACCTGATGGCGCTGGGCAACATCAGTTCGGTACACTATCCGCGTGCTCTCAGCCCCGAGCGAGTTTCGCAGAGCGGTGGAGGCAACCGCGCGCAGGCATTGGTGATGATGTTATACCCGGCGGTGTTGCTGCCCGTGATCCTGGCGTACGTGGCGCGCTACGCCCTCGATAGCCAGACGGCGTTCGTCGCGGTTCTGTCCATCGCCGCCGTCATCGCCGCGATCTTTTACACCCTCGCCATGGAGTCGGCCGCCAAAGCGGCTGGAGTGCGCCGGCAGTTTATCCTGGAGGAATTGTCCCGCGGCGATGGCCCCGTCGCGTCGTAGGCCGCCGGGCGGCCTGTGGAGTTTGGCCATTTGCTCCCTGGCGGGCTGCAGCCCACCCCACCAGGCGGATCGACACATCTTGGTGGCGCTGCTTCAGCCCGCGAAAGGCCGCCGGGCAGGCGAGGTTCACGCCGAGCTGCTCTGCTCTTTCGCCGCCCGCGTGGCTAACTCGTCGCAGCGGTTATTGTCGGCGTGCGAAGCGTGGCTTTTGGTCCATTCCCACCTGGTTTTGTGGCGGGCCACCTGTTCATCCAGGGCCATCCAAAGATCCTTGTTGATGACGGGCTTCTTACTCGCCGTAAGCCAGCCTTTTTTCTTCCAACCTATGATCCAGGTGGTGATCCCGTTCTTGAGATACTCCGAATCCGTCACCACTTCGATCTCGCAGGGCTCCTTCAAGGTGCGCAACGCCTCGATGGCCGCCGTCAGCTCCATGCGGTTGTTGGTGGTGTGGGGCGCGCAGCCCCAGATCTCTTTTTCGTGGCCGTTATAGCGCAAAACCGCCGCCCAGCCGCCGGGGCCGGGATTGCCGGAACAGGCGCCATCGGTGATAATCTGTACCTTTTTCACTGCGCCAGCACCTGTTCGGTAAGAAAGAAGGCATCCACCAGTTCCAGGATGGCGGCCGGCTCCTGCGCGTGATAGATGGAGGCGCGCAGCTGCGCTCCGTGTCTGACGCCGTGGGTGAAGTAAGTGGCGAACTGTTTCATTTTGCCGACGCAATCGCGCTCGCGCCGCTCGAGTAACATGCCGTAGTAATGGCGCATCATAAGATAACGGTCCTGCTGGGTAGCCTGGCGGTAAGTGCCGGTGGCGACATACTCCGCGATCTGCCGGAAGATCCAGGGATTGGCGCTGGCGGCGCGGCCGATCATGACGGC
>CAZARO010000691.1:0-3930 GCA_964487165.1 uncultured Solibacteraceae bacterium
CCCCACAATTAACGCAGAATCCCAGCTTTCCGCCAATGTAAGTGACATTGGGATGGCATCCTGCGGCCGATTGGCAATCGGCCTTCCGCGTTATCCATGCTGCGGGCCGGGCGGGTTGCCAACCCGCCGCAGGTTGCCAACCTGCCCCACTTACCTACGCAAGACGCTGCAGGCGCGTCGCAGGTCGCGGCGCAAGCCCCACTCATTCTCCTGGATGATACTCGCGCTGGGTGTGGCCCTTGAGGTCCGCGCGGTAATAGTAGACGTCGCGCAGCGCGCCGGTAGCGTAGCGCTGGGCTTCATCGTTGAAGTGCGGCGACGCCGGGTCGCCGCTTTCCCCGCCCGCCGTCACTGCCTTGGCGCGCACCGTCTTGCCGAATTCCACCACGGCGACGAAGCTGTTGCCGCTGGTGCCGTACCATTTCTTCGTCCCCGGGTAGGCGCGCGCTCCGAAAGAGGCCAGCGAGCCCCACGTCGCGGAAGTGAAGCCCACGGGAATGCTCGCGCCCTTGTCGTCGAAATGGGACGCGATGTCGTCGTCCAGCCGCTGGAATCGATTGATGTCGCCCCACGGCGTTTTCCAGGTCCCGAAATCGCGCGTGAGCTGGTCCGATGCGGCCACCAACCCCGCCAGAAGCTGATCGGCGGGCGCGTCTTCGAGAGGTGCGCCTCTGCCCGCGCCCCGTCCTCCGCCTCCGCCGCCACGGCCCAATTGCCGCGCGTGGTCGGCCCAGAAAATCGCCAGCGATGTGGCCACGGAGTCCACCGCCCAGCGGAGGTCCCACTTACGCAGCAACGCGATCTGTTCGGCGGTTTGGGCCTTCAGCGGATTCGAATCCCGCGCTTCGTCCCAGGCCTTGAGCAGCGCCGGAAGGGGCTTTTCGAACCACGTCAGATAACTGTCGTAGGCGGCGGCGATCAGCGAATCGAGCGTAAAATCCTTCTTGTCCTGCAGGACGCGCACGGCATGCAGTCCGCGCGCCGATTCGACGCCGCTCTCGACGTAGACGGGATAGTCTTCCTTCTTCGGGCTGCTGGGACCGGCGGCCGACCACGGCGAGTTGTTGCTATTGTAGAGCCACCCGCTCTGGGGATTGAGCAGGTGTGGAGTTTCGTCGATGTTCAGCAGCCCCTGCCATTCCGTGGCGGGATTGCTGCCATCCACCGGCTTCGTCCAATCGAAACTGGTATCGCGCCGCGGAATAAAGTTGCCGTGGAAGTAGGCGATGTCCCCATCGGCGTCGGCGAAGATGGTGTTGTTTGACGAATTGGCCTTCAGCTCCATGGTTTCGCGGTACGATTTATAGTCCTTCGCTTTGGTGCGCAGGAAGGATTGCTCCAGCGCCTTGATGTGCTCCTGCATCAGGCGGATGGCCACCCATTTTCCATTGGCTTCGCGAATGATGGGCCCGTGGTGCGAACGGTAGACGGTGAATTTCTTCTCCGCCATCCCCTGGGGCGTCTGATACGGCACGGCGATCGTCCGCTCGGTGAGTTGGCGCTCCTCCTTGCCGTACTGGTAGAAATAGTGATCGCCCTTCTTGACGACGGTCTCCAGATACTCGTCCACCGCGTCGACGCCGCTTGAGGTGTGCATCCAGCCGGCGCGCTCATTGAAGCCCTGATAACAGAAAAACTGGCCCCAGGTCACCGCGCCGTAGGCGTTCAGCCCTTCATCGCTCACCATCTGCAGTTCCGAGCGGAAATAGAAGGAGGTGTGCGGATTGATCAGCAGCAGGGCGTGATGGTTCAGGGTATTCGCGGGCGCGACGGCGGCGCCATTAGAGCCGCCGGGCTCGGGTTCGAAATCCTCTTCCTGCGGCTGCGGCGTCACCGGCAGCCGGCCGTAGAGCGCCTGCAATTGCGCCAGGTTCACCTTGTCGATATCGCCGCCCAGGGGAACGCTGCCTTCCGTCAGGGAAAGCGCCATCCACGGTTCGAAACGGCGGATGACGCGCGGCTTTACGGCGGGATGCTGCGCCAGGTAGAAATTCAGCCCGTCGGCGGCGGCGTTCATGAGCTTCTGGAGCCATACCGGGCTGGCGGCGTACTCCTTTTTCAGCTCTTCGGGGTCGATGAAGAGCTTCATGCGCAGGTCCTGGTAGATTTTCGATTCTCCCTCCGCCTCCGCCAGGCGGCCCAACGAGGTAGCGTAGTTGGTTTCGACGCGATTGAAATCATCCTCGGCCTGCGCGTACTCCATGCCGAAGACCGCGTCGGCGTCGGTCTTGCCGTAGACGTGCGCGATGCCCCAGTTGTCGCGGATGATGGTGATGTTCCTGGCCTGCTGCTTCCAGCGCGCGAGATCCGGATCTTTGGCTCCCTGAAAAGCGAAGCAGGCGGATGTGGCCGCGAATAAGAGAATGAGCTTCCTCATGGATGATGCCATCTATTTTAGATCCAAAAAAGGAGACAGAAGAGGGAGTTGCGATATTCGGCTGATCGACCCGCTCCCTGGCGGTTGCGGCTCGTTAGGCTCCGGCAAACACAGAGGCGCCATTCCAAGCCGCGCGCTAAGTACTCCATTTCGCAAATACACTCGCGTATTTTGCACACACCCAAGCGGACCGCTCCCTGGCGGTCGCGGCTCGGTGTGCGGCCTCGTTCAGAGCCGCGACCGCCAGGGAGCGGTCCGCAGAAATACGAGACCGTATTTCTGGAACGGTGTACTAAGCTAGCAAGCGGTCCTTCCAAGTCTTCCACGATCTGTCATGGCGCGGCGATCACGTCGTACGGCCGCATCATTTCGTTATCTTCGTGCTCCAGGACGTGGCAGTGCCAGACATAGCGGCCGGTGTAGCCCGCGAAGCGCACGATGATGCGCGTCACCATCTTGGCCTCGGCGCGCACCGTGTCCTTCCATCCAGCCTCTTCCGGCGCGGGCGGAGTCACCGGTCCGGTGTAGCGGAGCTCGCCCGTCGACTGGTATAGAAATGGCTCGAAGCGCCGGCGGTCCAAGATCTGGAACCGCACCAGGTGCAGATGAATGGGATGGGTGTCGTCAGTGGCGTTGATGAAGGTCCAGATCTCGGTGGAATCGAGCACCGGATTCTCGGTCACGGGCATGTGCCATGGCGTGTTGTTCAACAGCATGGCCATGGATTCGCCCTTCATGGTCTTCTGCTCAATCAACGCCAGCGCTCGCGTGCGGACGGCCAGCGATTCCGCGGTCGTCGGCACGGGGCGCAGGGTGGCGGGCAGGCTGCCGGTGTCCGCCGGTTTCCCCTGCCGCACGCGGAATTGCAGAATGGGAAACGGCTCGCTTTGCAGCACGATCTGTTCGCCCGATCGGCCGCTGAAGTCGACAATCAGGTCGGCGCGCTCGGCGGGCGCGAGCATAGTGCGATCCACCGGAACGGGCGCGGGCAACAGCCCCTGGTCGGTGCCGATTTGATGGAAGGTCTGCCCGTTCGATAGAGACAGGTGGAAGAAGCGGCCGTTGGCGGCGTTCAGCACGCGGAAGCGATAACGGCGCGGCTCCACGTCAAGGAATGGGAAGGCCTTGCCGTTCACCAGCATGACGTTGCCGAAAACTTCGGGAACCCAGGGCCGCTCGGCATCGCCCGAGACAAGGTAGTCGAGCGAGCCATCCTGGAGCAGCAGGCGATCGTAAATCGCCAGCGGAATTTCGTAACGTCCCTTGGGTAGATCGAGCGCGTCCTCTATAGCATCGCGGATCATGAACAGGCCGAACATGCCGGCATAGGTGTTCAGGCGGTTGATCCCCATGGTGTGGTCGTGATACCAGAGCATGGCAGCATCCTGCTGGTTGGGATAGAAGTACGTGCGCGATTTGCCGGGCACATACCAATCCTCCGGATAGCCATCCATTTCGGGCGGGGTCTTCGCCCCATGCACGTGGACCACGCCACGCACTTCGGGGTTGCTGGTTTCGGCGCCGTGCAGCGTGTGATCGATGGGCAGGAAATG
>CAZARO010000692.1:0-3923 GCA_964487165.1 uncultured Solibacteraceae bacterium
AGGTCGCGGCGCGGGCTGGTGCGGCCGGTGAAATCGTAATCGCCAGGCTGGAGCTGGTGCCAGTTCCAGGGGATGGAAAACTCCACGGTCTCGACGCCAATATTCTTGAGCCACACCAGTTCGCGCTCCCAGAGAGTGCGCGGGCACAGGTAATACGGGAACTCGACGGCCTGCACGTAGTCGTGCGGCGCCGGAGCGGGCGGCGCGGGAAGAGCGGGGGCGCAAAGCAACAGGAGAGCGGCCAGGCGCCTCAAAATTGTTTGCCCTTTCGCACGCGATAATCTTCGATCAGGGGCATGCGGATCACGGTGCACATCTCGAACAGCCGTGAGCGGGCACGCGCGCCGATCTGTTCCGCGAGGGTGCGCCGGTATTCCGGCTTATCCAGCCCCGAGCGCTGCACTGTGACGCTGCCGGCATCCGGGTCCGGCATGTTGGTGGTAGCCAGCAGCGGCTTGCGGTTATCGCAGCGGAACGTGACGATGGAGTTGATGGTGTCTTCCACCCAATCGGTGGTGCGGTTCGCCCCCAGATCGTCCAGCAGCAGCACTTCGGAATCGAGCGCCGTCTGGTAGGCCTCGCGGTTCGCCGAATTGGAGGCCGCATCGTACCCGGCTTTGATATTGTTCAGCAGCGTCTGGTAATTGCAGAACAGCCCCTCGAAGCCTTTGCCGATGATTTCGCGCAGCGCCGCTACCGCCAGGTGCGTCTTGCCGCAGCCGGTCTCGCCGATCAGCAGCAGTCCGGGCCGCTTCTCATTGGGGAAATCGCGGACGAACTGTTTCACCGCCAGCAGCACGGTAGTCAATTCGCGCCGCGCCGTGGGATTTTCATTGCCAGGCACCACGAAGTTGTCGAACGAAGACTTGCGATAGAGCACGGGAATCTGCGACCGGTCTTCCAGGCGCGCGGCGCGGCCCTGGGCGCGGCAATCGCAGGGCGTGGCGCCGCTCAGATTGGCGTGTTCCGTGATAATAAATCCCGTGCCACCGCACTTTTGGCAAACGGTCTCGCTAGTCATCGCTTCTATTATCAATCAGACGGCTGGCCGGTCAACGGGGTTTCCGTGGGGTACGCAAAGGCCGCAATCGCCGGGCATCCGGAATGGGTGGGCCAGCCCCATTTGGGCCGGCCGCGGAAGGGTTGACCGAAGCGACCTGAAAATGAGCCCGCCGGCTCCCTTTGGCGACCTTGGCCTTTCGCCACTCGGATGGGGATCTCGTGACACCGATGTAAACCAGCATTGGTGTCCTCCTGAACTTGCAAGTTCCGATAGCGATGCCTCATCTAACATCCTTTGATGTTAGTCACCGTTTCCCAGGAGCCGCCTCACTCAATCACGAGCCGTCGTACGACTAAGTTCAACGTAGTTTCTGGCCAGGACAACCAGCTCCCTAAACACGCGAGCCTCGAAAAGTGATCTTGCTCCCGCGTTCTTTATAATCGAGGGCGAGGCGGTTTTGATGTTTCTATAGATAGCTCTCATCTGCTGCGCAGTCGGTTGATCGGCGCTCCTCACCAAGGCGTTGCCGAGTTCGCGAAAAACCCCTTTGGGCCGCCCATCGTGAATGTAAGCATCGGTCCCATCAAGATCGCTGAGCGATTTGGAAACTCGGCGGTTCACCGATTCAAAGACAAACCAGGTGTGACTGGTTCTTCCACTTGTCTTCAGCCAACCGAGAACAAGACCGAGTTCGAACGGCATGTTGAATCGAGGGGTTTGCGGATGCCTATGATCGAGCTGCACCCGCGACAGGTCGTGAAAGGAATATTGGCAGGAAGTAATCAGTTCGAGAATTCGGTTCAATCGCCGTGTACCGCCCGGGACCTCAAGCGTAGCTCTGGGATCCAATCCGAACGCGGTCAATCCGGCAATGAGCGCCAGGTAGAGGTCCTGAAAATCGTCGTCATATGGCACGTTTATGAACGCGGTCTTCGGAGAAAAGCGCGGCATCTACTTTTTCTTCGACGTTATAATCGCATCCTTCGCCGATTTGACCACGCGGAACTTCAGGGCTTTCGTGGCGGGAATCTTAGTTGTTTCACCGGCCGCCGGATTGCGGCCCACGCGCGTTTTGCGGGTCACTCGAACTAAGCGGCCAAGACCCGGTATTGCAAATACCCCGGTTTTCTGTGAGCGCTCCGCCATCTCTGAGAGAACCGCCGCCTCACGTTTTGAGACCCCAAGCCGCTTGGCAGTCTCCGAGACCGAGGGAAACGATGTTGCTATCTTCGCGGCACGAGCCATGATCCCACTATTGTGGCACGCTCTTGCTGTTGGACGGCTGGAGCTGGTGTGCCAAGAATTTAGCGCGCTGCCCCGCGGGACGGCTATCGAGCTGTTCATGCTACGCTTCCAGGGCTCCGAGCGCCAGCGACCCTCCAACCGGCAACGGTTGGGAATGCGCCGGCATTGGGCGGTATCCACCTCTCCGGTGCCCAGCCGGACTTCCGGTTGTCTTGCCAGGCGACCCAGTCCGCCTAAGTACGACCTAACGAAATGACACCAAGATCGTCTACATTTGTTGATAGGCTAGGTCTATGGCAAAGCCAACCGATCTCGTTCAAGGAACCCTCGATTTATTAATTCTGAAGACCATCTCTCTCGAACCCAAACACGGTTGGGCGATCGCAAAACGCATCCAACTGGTCTCCCGGGAGGCCCTCCAAATTCAGCAGGGCTCGCTTTACCCGGCGCTGCACCGCCTGGAGCAGCAGGGCTGGATCCAGTCCGAATGGAGGCCCACGGAAACCGGCCGCATGGCCAAGTTCTACTCGCTCACGCGATCCGGCCAGCGTCAATTTGAGGCGGAATTGGCAAGTTGGACTCGTTTATCGTCAGCCATCAATCTGGTCATTCAGGAGGCTTAGAATGCGCGCCCGAGACAAACTTCGTCTGCGTTTACGCTCCCTGTTCTTCCGCCGCCATGTGGACCGCGAACTCGAAACCGAACTTCGGTTTCACCTGGACCAGCTCACGGAAGAGACCGCCGCCGACGGCACGCCGCCAGAGGATGCCCGCAGGCTGGCGCTGCTGAAGATGGGAAACGTTACGCAGTTTCAGGAGGAATGCCGCGATATGCGACACGTGAACTACGTCGAGGACCTGCTGCGCGATCTGGTGTATGCCAGCCGCAATCTGCGCCGCAATCCGGGCTTCACCGCGCTCGCTGTGCTCATCATGGCGCTCGGCATCGGCGCCAACACGGCGGTTTTCAGCGTCGTGAACGCCGTGATCCTGAAGCCCCTCGCCTATCGCGATCCGGATCGCATTGTCACCCTCACCAACTCTTCCGCCACCCGTGAAGCGCCTACAGCCCTGTCGAAGCAGGTATCCATCCCCGACGTTGAGGATTGGCGCGGCCAGAGCTCTTCCTTTGAAGCCATGGCCTATTACACCTCGCGCGAAACGGCAGTGATACTGGGCGCGGCCGCCGAGTACGCCCAAGTCACCAGCGTTAGTCCGGACTTCTTCCGCGCCTTCGCCGTTGAGCCGCTCGCCGGCCGCGCTTTCACAGTCGAGGAAATGAGGCAAGGCGCCGCCGGAGCCGCGATGATCAGCTACAACTATTGGCAGAGCCACTTTGGCGGCGATGCTCGCGCGTTGGGGCAGATAGTCCGCGCTACCGGGCCGCTGCCGATCGTGGGAGTGCTTCCGCCGGGCTTCCAGTTTCCCAGCAGCACCGACATTTGGATACCGGCGGTTGGGCCACCCGGATCGCGCGGCGGGCAAAACTATATGGCCGTCGCCCGCTTGAAGGCCGGCGTGCCGGTAGGACAGGCGCAGACCGAAATGTCCACCATCGCCCGCCGCCTGGAACAGCAGTATCCGGATACCAACCTCGGCCGGGGCGTTGCCGTGACGATCTTGCGGGATGAGATGGTGGGCAACGTTCGCCTGACGCTCTACCTGCTGTTGGGGG
>CAZARO010000693.1:0-3922 GCA_964487165.1 uncultured Solibacteraceae bacterium
CGCGTTCTTCACCACCGCGAAAGCGAGCGGCGTCTGCCCTTTCAACTCGTCGGCCACTCCCACCACGGCCACTTCCGCGATGGCCGGATGGCTGCTGACGGCCTCCTCGATCTCGCGCGTTCCCAAACGGTGGCCGGCCACGTTGATTACATCGTCGGTGCGGCCCAGGATGAAGTAATATCCGTCTTCGTCGCGAATGCCCCAGTCGAAAGTGGTATAGATCAGGCGGTCCGAGAAGCTGGTGAAGTAAGTGTCGCGGAAGCGTTCGTCCTGCCGCCATACCGTCGACAGGCATCCCGGCGGCAGCGGCGGCACCACGCACACCACGCCCTTTTCGTTCGGCCCGAGCTCTTCGCCCGATCCCACCTGCAGCAGCCGGACATCGTACCCGTAGGCCGGGAATGACGGGCTGCCGAATTTGGTGGGGAGATCCTCCACGCCCGGGAATCCGCTCAGCATCGGCCATCCGGTTTCGGTTTGCCAGAAATGGTCGTAGATGGGCTTACCGATGGCCTCGGCGATCCACTTGGCGGTCGGCTCGTCCAACGGTTCGCCGGCCAGAAAGAGGCGCCGCAGGCTCGAAATATCGTACTTGGTGAGATACGCCGGATCCTGTTTTTTCAGCACGCGCAACGCCGTGGGCGCGGAGAACATCACCGACACCCGGTAATCCTGCACAATTTTCCACCACACTCCGGCGTCGGGGCGGATGGGCAGCCCTTCGTACATCACCGATGCCATCCCGCAGATCAGCGGGGCGTATATCACGTAGGAATGGCCCACCACCCAGCCGATGTCGGAGGTCGCGAAGTAAGTCTCGCCCGGCCGCGCATCGTAGATGTACTTCATGGAAGCGGCCAGGGCGACGGCATATCCGCCGGTGTCGCGCTGCACGCCCTTCGGTTTGCCGGTGGTCCCCGAAGTATACAGAATGTACGACGGATGGTTGGATTCCACCCAGGTACACGGCACCTGCGCGTCCATGTGGAGGGTGCGGAGGGTGGCGTAATCCAGATCGCGATCGGGAACCATGGTGATCCCGGAGTCCAGCCCGCGGTTCACCAGCAGCACGTGTTCAGGAGGATTCTGCGCCAGGCGCAGGGCCTCGTCCACCAGCGGCTTGTAGCGAATGGTTTTGCCGCCGCGCATGCCCGCGTCGGCCGTCACCATCACTTTGGGTTGGGCATCGTCGATGCGCGTGGCGAGGGATTGCGGCGCGAAGCCGCCGAACACCACCGAGTGAATCGCGCCCAGGCGCACCGTGGCCAGCATGGCGAAGATGGCCTCCGGGATCATGGGCATGTAGATCAGCACGCGGTCGCCCTTCTCCACCCCCAGGCCCTGGAGTATCGCCGCCATGCGCATGGTTTCGGCATGGAGTTCGCGGTAGGTATAAATCTTCTCGATCCCGGTCTCGGTGGAAATGTAGATGATCGCCCGCTGATCCGCGCGATCGGCCAGATGCCGGTCGAGCGCGTTGTAACAAAGGTTAGTCTCGCCGCCGACGAACCACCTGGCAAATGGCGGAGACGAGTAATCCAGCACTTGTTCGAAGGGCTTATGCCAGTCGATCATGCCGGCCTGTTCGGCCCAGAACTCATCGCGATGCTCGATGGAGCGCTCGTGAAACTCTCGATAACCCATGTTCTCCTCCCGATGAAACGGTCTACCACTTCTGCTGGGCGGGCTTCAGCCCGCGGAATGCTATTCCTCGAATCACCAGCCACTAAGACGCGGACATCAACGGTCTTTACGCCTCAGTGTCCTCCGCTACCTCTGCGCACTCCGGCTTTGCCTTTGTTTCTCTGCGTCTCCGCGTCTCAGCGGTGAAAAACTAGCAACAACCCATCTTGATCTCGTGCTCTTCCGTCAGCGGAGGACCGAAGGCTTCCACCGGCGGCTCCGCGCCATGCAGAACGGCAATCCAGCGCCGCGCCGCGTCGAATAGAACCAGAATCACTCCGACGATGAAGATGCCCATCAGGGTGGTATCCAGGTAGCCGGTGAACTCCTGCCCGGGCTTCAAAGTAAGTGGCCAGAAGATATTGCGGATCGACAGTACTCCGGCGGTGACGGTAGTTACTCCCACGAAGCACATGGGGATGGCGGTAAATAGCGCATACTTAGCCTTCCCCATGTTAATCAGGAAGGTCGTAGTAATCGCCAGCGCGATAGTCGCGAGTAACTGGTTGCCGGTACCGAATAACGGCCAGATGGTGGAGATGGAGCCGGTATAGATCAGGTATCCCCAGCCGGACACCACCACGGCGGTGGCCACCAGATTGCCGGGAAGCCATGCGGTATTGGCGAACGGCTTGTGGACGCGGCCCGCGAGCTCCTGCAAAACGTAGCGCGCCACGCGCGTTCCGGTATCCACGGTGGTCAGAATGAAAAGCGCCTCGAACATGATGGCATAGTGGTACCAATACGCCATGAGGCGGTTCATGCCCGGCAGTCCCTTGAAGATCTGGGCCATGCCGACGGCCAGGGAGACGGCGCCGCCAGTGCGTCCCGCCAGCTTCTCGCCTACTTCCCGCGAGAACATATCGAGATTTACAGTGTGCAAGCCCAGCTTGGCGAAGACGTCCGGCGCGCTGTTGATGGCGAAGTAATCGCCGGGGTACATGGAAGTCGCGGCGATCAGCGCCAGCAGGCCCACCAGCGATTCGCACAGCATGGCGCCGTAGCCGATGAAGCGCGCGTCGGTCTCCTTGTCGAGCATCTTGGGCGTGGTCCCGGAGGCGACCAGCGAGTGGAATCCGGAGATGGCGCCGCAGGCGATGGTCACGAAGAGGAACGGGAACAGCTTGCCCTTGATGATCGGTCCGCCGCCGTGGATGAACTGCGTTACCGCCGGAAAACGGATATCGGGGTGGACGATGAAGACGCCCACAATCAGGATGGCGATGGTGCCCAGCTTGACGTAGGTGGAAAGATAGTCGCGCGGTTCCAGCAGCAGCCACACCGGCAACACCGAGGCGATAAAGCCATAGGTCATCATGAGCCAGGTGATCTGGTGAGGCGTGAAAGTGAGGGCGCCTGCCGCGCCGGTCTGCGCAAACCAGTGGCCGGCGATCACCGCCGAGATCAGCAGCACCACGCCGAAGATGCTGGGGCCGGTGATGGTGACTTTTCCACTGTGGCTCTTGAACATCCAAACTCCCATGATGAGTGCGATGGGAACCGTGGTGCCGATGGTGAACACGCCCCACGGGCTGGCGGCCAGCGCATTCACCACCACGATTCCCAGTCCGGCCAGCGTCACCAGCAGAATAAACAGCACCGCGATCATGGACACCAGGCCCGCGAAGGGGCTGATTTCCGTGCGGGCGATCTCCGCCAGCGAGCGCCCGCGATGCCGTATGGATGCCACCAGCACCGTGAAATCCTGTACGCAGCCGGCCAGCACCGCGCCCACCAGCAGCCACAGGAAGCCGGGAGCGAATCCGAACTGCGCGGCCAGCGTGGGGCCGACCAGCGGACCGGCGCCGGCGATGGCGGCGAAGTGATGGCCGAAGAGCACCCACTTAGGCGACGCTACGTAGTTATGGCCGTCTTTGAAGACGTGCGCCGGAGTGGTGCGGCGGTCGTCAAGCGCCAGCGCCTTGGCCGCCAGAAACGCGCTGTAGTAGCGGTAGGCGAGGGCGTAAACGCAGAGAGCACCTAGGAGAACCGGAAAGGTATTCATCGAATCTGTACCTCCTGTCGGAACGCGAACTTACCGGTCCGCCGCGTCGAACCGATCGGCGATCAGTTCGGCGGTATGTTTCACCTCGATCGGTGAGCCGTCCTTATCGAGCCCGCCGCGAATCTGCATGGCGCAGCCCGGGCAATCCAGCGCCACGATAGTAGCACCCGTACTCTTGATGTTGGTAAGCTTGCGCCGCAGAATCGGCGCCGAGATTTCCGGCAGCTTCAGCGA
>CAZARO010000694.1:0-3916 GCA_964487165.1 uncultured Solibacteraceae bacterium
GCGCGGCAAAACAGGATGCTCTGGCTGGTCTTCTTGCCGGCCAGGAGCACGACCTTCAGCTCCCATCTAAAGGGCGAATACAACAGCAGGAGCAGAGCCGCCGGCGCGGCCACCAGGAGCGCCACGATCTGCAAGACCTGTGGCCGTGGCCAGAGCGCGTGAGCCCCGCGCAACAGAAGGTACCAAATGGCGGGATGGCCCTCCGAGGGAAGACCTTTGAACATAGCCACGACATTCTGGCCGTCGAGCGCCTTGGTGAGCGCCCGCACCTCATCGCGCCAGACAGCATGTTTCCACGCGGCGCACACCACTACCGCGAGCCAAATGACGAAAATCACCAGGGCGATTACCCGGCGGCGAGTGATGTCTGTCACGCCTTTCGAGGGTATCATCCCGCGGGCAGTGCAATGGACTAGAATCGTAAGTAGTGCGGACTCTGTCCGCCTAAGGTGAGAGATGCCACGTTCGCTCCTTTGCCTTTTTCCGATGCTCGCCTTCCTGCACGCCGCGGGCGCCGCGGAGGTCACCGTAGTGACCGATTTCGATGGCCCCCACTCCCCCCGTTCCGTTCAGCAGATGAAGCGTGAGACGGAGGAGATCTTCAAGAACGCCGGCGTTCACCTGGATTGGCTCCGGCGCGAGGAACTGGGCCGCGGGTCATACGAGAACCTGGTGATGGTGCATTTCAAAGGCAAGTGCATCCTGGATCCCGTGCCCATCCTCTACGATGAACGCGGTCCCTATGCCTTCGCTTACAATTCCGATGGCGACGTGCTGCCCTTCAGCGAAGTGGAGTGCGATCACCTGGCGGCCTCGGTGCATTCCGCCATGTGGGGGGACGATTTCGCGCGGTCCGATTACCTCATGGGCCGCGCCCTGGGCCGCGTGCTGGCCCACGAACTGGTGCATATTCTCACCCGTTCGTCGGTGCACGGAGACCAGGGCGTCACCCAGGCCACGTTTTCCGGGCGGGAGTTGATCGGCGCTCCCCTGCGGTTGAGCCGCACCGACGTGGAGCGCCTGCGCCGTGCCTGTGCCCCCGCGTCAGAACGAGAAACGAAGCGCTAGCTGCATCTGCCGCGAGAAGTTTGCCTGGCTGGTGATCTTCCCGAAGGAACTGCTGCCGTACGATACGCTGGGGCCGTAGAACAGCGGCGTATTGAAGGCATTCAGAGCTTCGCAGCGGAACTGCGCCTTCAGCTTTTCCTTGATGCTGACGTTCTTGAACACCGACAAGTCCCAGTTGGCCGAACCCGGTCCGCGCATATCGATGGTGCGGCCGACGTCGCCAAAGGTGAACTCCGGAGCTTGCGAGAATGCGGCCGGGTTGATGTAGTTGTTCAAACGCTGCTCCAGATTTCCGCTGGTCACCGGAGAAGTACCGGTGGCGTTGGGGCGCTGGCTGGCGTATCCGAATGCCGAGTTGAAGTTGGTGGCCTGCGAAATCTGCAGCGGAAAGCCGGTCTGATAAATGGTGACGGCATTCAGCACCCATCCGCCGACCACGTAATTCATCGCGCCGACGGAGTTCGCCAGTGCCTTGCCCTTGCCGAAAGGCAGTTCGTAGGAGACCGCGGTGGACCAGCGCATGGGAGTGTCGATGTTCGAGAATGCGTACTCGGCCGCCATGTTATACGGATTCTGCGGACCTTTCGATCCGCTGTTCAGCGTATTTCCGGGGCCGCCGCCGCTTTCGTCCCAATTCCGCGACCAGGTGAAAGTGGAAAGCAGGCTGAAGCCGTTGCTGAGGCGTTTCTGCGCCTTCAACACCAGCGAGTAATACTTCGCCTTATTGTTGTCGTCGAACAATTCGTTGATCGCGCTGTACGTGGGATACGGCAGCAGAAGCTGCGATTCCTGCACATTCCCCGTTCCGATGACGCCCAGGCCGCCGTGGCCGTAAAACGGGTTGGCCACCGACTGCGTGAGGGAGCTGCCCTCGGCGAGCAGGCTCGGATTGAGAGCGTTTAAATTGATGCTCGCGGTGCCCGTGGTCAGGTGGCTCGATTTGGAGCCGACCATACCGATTTCGGTGGCGATTCCGCCCGGCAATTCGCGCTGCACATCGAATGAATATTGCTCGACATAAGGCGATTTTGCAGTCGGGTCCACCAGTGAAAAGCTCTGGCCGATGCCGGTGAGGCTGCCGAGAGTGTTGCCCACGGGCTGCAGAATTCCCGATGTGAAGGCATTCGTCAGGTTAAGCGCCGGGGTCTGATTGTTGTCCACTGAAGCGCTCGGGCTGGTGGTCTGGTTGTATCCCACAGTGGCGATGGGCGACCCGAGGGCGAACTGCGGCGCCCAGAATATGCCGTATCCTCCGCGAAGCACGGTCTTCGAATCCAGCTTGTAGGCGAACCCGAAGCGCGGCCCCATCTTGTTGGCCGTGGGATCGCCCACTGAGGTTCTTCCGTTCCCGGCGTACTGCACGACTCCCATGGGCGAGATGCCGCTGACATTGGACGCGAGCGGGTTGGCGGTGGCGCCGTTGAAGTTCACCAGCATGCCGTTGTTCACTTCATAGAGGCCGGGTTCGTGTTCCCAGCGCAGGCCGATGTTCAGGGTCAGCCGCGTGCTCACGCGGAAATCGTCTTGCAGGTACAGACCATAATAGTTGGCGATATCGGTCAGCTTCGTCGAGGTGTAGATGGCGGCCGAAGACGGATAGCCCAGCAGCATGTCCGCCAGATCCGCCCCGCCGCTTCCCGCGCTGGTGGGCGCGGACTTGGTGAAGATGCCGTTGAAGGCGTAGTTTCCGGCGGCGTCGTTAGCGTCGTTGCCAGCCGCTTTGATCTTGCGATAGTCGAAACCGGCTTTCAGGCTGTGCCTGCCCTTGTACTTCGAAACCTGGACGGAGAAGTTGTTGGAAGCCAGCACGAAGAAGGAATTGTTGTCGGCGACCCCCAGATTGTAGAGGTTCGTCATGTCGATGTCCGGGAACTGCGAAAGCTGTCTGGGAATCTGGCCGATGAGCGAGGGGCTGAATTTCAGCTGGTTGAGGTCGTAACCCTGGCTCATGTCGTAGCTGTAATTCGGGAAGCGGTTGAAACCGTAGCGCACCGTCACCACAGTAGTGGGGTTCACGGTGAACAGGTTGTTGAGCTGGGTGGTGTCCACCCGCCGCTGCAGGCGCCATTGATCGGGGCTGGAGATGTTATTCGTAAATTCGGTATTGCCCGGTTCCAGCGAGAAATAGCGCAGGTAACTTACGCTGGCCCGCCACCAGGTGAAGAAGTCTTCGTCCAGTTTGCCGGTGTACTGCGCGGCGCGGCACGGCAGCCTTCCGGGAGCATTCAGGTCGTTGGCGCCGTAATACGCCGGGTTGGAGGTGTCCGGCTGGAAGAAGGAGGCCATCGCCAGGCCGGTGGGATTCAGGCGGGAGGTGGGAATGATGTTCCCCGCGAAAGGCTGGCGGGCGCCGTTAACCACGTTCATGGGATCGTAAATTACCAGCTGATTGCCGGCGGAATTCAGGCTCTGGGAGAAGTTTCCGGCCTTCTCCAGCGCCGTGGGCGTGGCGAACACCGAAGAGGAAGACTGGATGTCGTCGTAATGTTCGAACCCCAGATAGAAGAACGTCTTGTTCTCGCCGTTGTAGACTTTGGGGATTCTCACCGCGCCGCCGAAGCTGGCGCCCCAGGTATCGTTGGGCTGGTCCGTGATGGGCACGCCGCCGGCGTTGTTGAAGAAGCTGTTGGCATCCCATGCGGTGCGCCGCAGATGGCCGTAGACGCTGCCATGGTAGCTGTTGGTGCCCGATTTCATGAGCGTATTGAACATTCCGCCGCCGGTGCGGGCCATCTCGGCGTCGTAAGTGTTCGCCTGGATCTTGACTTCCTCCACCGCCTCGAGCGACGGGATGATGATGGCGCGATTGTCGGCATCCGTGATCGGAATGCCGTCAATGAGGTAGTTG
>CAZARO010000695.1:0-3916 GCA_964487165.1 uncultured Solibacteraceae bacterium
CAATGCCCGCGGCCCCCGCCGCCGGGCGTCTTGCCGGGTGGCCCTTGACTTTGGAGGAGCGCGATGTTCATTTGAGCATTAGAAGCAGTTTCATTGGGGAACAAATGAGAATCCGCATCCAGACTGTATCCACGCCACTACTGGCCGCCGTACTCTGCATGGCATTGACAGGGGCGCAATCCAACCAGAAGAAGAGCGACAAGAAAGGCGCTGCTCCAGCGCCAAAGGGGGCGTTCTTCACGGGAAAATACAGAAATTTGTTCCTGGAAGCCGGGCACACGCAAGCGGAGATCGATCAGAAAATCAATGCCGCGTTCCAACAATTGTTCCACGGCGAGAAGGAGGACCAGCCGGTGTATTACGAAGCCGGCCAGAACGAAAACGGCCCGCTCGCTTACCTGACGGACTTTCGCAACCACGACGTGCGCTCCGAGGGCATGTCATACGGTATGATGATCACGCTCCAGATGAACAAGAAAGCCGAATTCGACGCCCTCTGGAACTGGTCCAAGACCTACATGTATCATAGTAAGCCCGAGGAGCCCGGCTATAAGTTCTTTTCGTGGTCGATGAACACCAACGGCACCGCGCGTGACAACTCGCCCGCGCCAGACGGCGAGGAATATTGGACCATGGCCCTGTACCTGGCCGCCAACCGCTGGGGCAGCGGGAAGGGCATTTACAATTACAAGGCCGAAGGCGACCAGTTACTCGACGCCATGAAGAACCGGGAAGTAATCACGGGGAAAACCGTGAGAGGCGAAGAGACGGACGGCGCGGAGTTCAATGCGCAGTATAAGATGGTTCGCTTCACGCCCAACAACCGCCGCGCCGATAACACGGACCCATCCTATCATCTGCCGGCGTTCTACGAATTGTGGGCGCGGTGGGGTCCCGAAGCAGACCGGCCGTTCTGGACCGCGGCCGCCGCCGCCAGCCGCGATTTCTTTTGGAAGGTCACCAATCCGGACACTGGGCTGGCGCCGAACTCCGCCAATTTCGATGGCACGCCGACGGCTTTCGGCGGCCGTTCCAGTCCCTTCGCCGACGACGCCTGGCGCACGGCCGCGAACTGGTCGGTGGATTGGTCGTGGTGGAACGCCGACCCGCGCGAGCAGCAATTGAGCGATCGGATTCAAGCGTTCTTCGCCTCCAAGGAAGACAACTATTCGACGCGCTACACGCTCGACGGCACCCCGGTGGGCAACCCCTCGCACGACATCGCCCTGGTGGCGACCAACGCCATCGCAAGCCTGGCGGCCACCGATCCGGCGCGTGCCCGCAAGTTCGTCGAAGCGCTGTGGAACGCCCCCGTTCCGTCCGGCCTGTGGCGTTACTACGACGGCATGTGGTACATCATGGGCTTCCTCCACTGCAGCGGGCAATTCCGCGTCTGGGCGCCGAAACAATAGCGCGGCGAAATGATTCGCCGCGTCTGCCACGGGCCTATTGAGTTTCGCATAATAGCGAGACACTCTTCGGCTAAACCCTCCACCGCTCCCTTGCGGTCGCGGCTCTGTGTGCAGAGTTCGGGCGTGAATCGGAGCCGCAACCGCCAGGGAGCGGTTTTGTCCCTCTAATGTGCGACCCTCAATAGTCCTGCGCTCGCACCGCACAGCGAGCGCGCCCATTGGGCTATCATTGCGTATACCGCATGACCCTTGAAAAACTATGTACGATTTTGCATACTTCCGAACTAATTTCGAACCAATAGCCGCGCGCCTGGCCACCCGCAGCAACCCTCCGAATCTCGACCGCTTTCGCGAGCTGGACGCTCGCCGGCGCACAGCCATCACGCAAGCCGAGCAGCTGCAGGCAAAGGCCAACGAGCAGAGCATGGAGATCGGCAAACTGCGGAAGGCAGGCGCGGACACCGCTGCCCTGCAGGAGCAACAGCGCGCCATGAAAGTCCAGATTGCCGCGCTCAACGAGCAAAGGGACGCCATCGACACGGAATTTAAGGATCTCCTCGCCGGTATTCCCAACGTGCCGCACGAATCCGTGCCGGTGGGCCGCGATGCCGACGACAACGTGGAGAAGCGCCGCGTGGGCGACCCTCCGAAGTTCGATTTCGAACCCAAAGCGCACTGGGATCTCGGTCCGGACCTCGGCATTCTGGATTTCGAACGGGCGGCCAAGATTACCGGGGCCCGGTTCGCCCTCTATTGGGGGCTGGGTGCGAAACTGGAGCGCGCGCTCATCAATTTCATGCTCGATACCCACACCCGCGAGCACGGCTACACCGAAGTGCTGCCGCCTTTCCTGGTCAATTCGGCCAGCCTGTTCGGCACTGGCCAGCTGCCTAAGTTCAAAGAGGACCTCTTTAAGTGCGAGGACCACGATTTGTGGCTCATCCCCACGGCCGAGGTCCCGGTGACCAATATTTACCGCGATGAGACCCTCGACGCCGACGCGCTGCCGGTGAAACTGGTGGCCTACACCCCCTGCTTCCGCAGCGAGGCCGGCGCCGCCGGGCGCGACGTGCGCGGCATCATCCGCCAGCACCAGTTTCAGAAGGTGGAACTGGTGAAGTTTGCGCGCCCCGACCAGAGTTATGACGAGCTCGAAAAGCTTACCGCCGACGCGGAGGACATTCTCCGCCGCCTGGGCCTGCCGTTCCGCACGGTAACGCTGTGCACCGGCGACCTGGGATTCTCGAACGCCAAGACGTACGACATCGAAGTCTGGCTGCCGGGGCAGAATGCCTATAAGGAAATCTCGTCCTGCTCGAACTACGAGGCGTTTCAGGCGCGGCGGGCGGCCATCCACATGCGCGGCGGGAAGAAGTCGGAATTCGTCCACACGCTCAACGGCAGCGCCCTGGCCATCGGGCGAACGTGGGTCGCGATTGTGGAGAACTACCAGCAGAAGGACGGCAGCGTGGTGGTTCCTCCGGTGTTGCGCCCGTATCTCAACGAAGAGGTGATTCGCCCGCGTAAACCCGCGTAAATAGGAGGCGGCATGGATTTCGAGCTCATCGGCACCCTGATTCGTCTGCGCTACAAGCTGCTGTGGGCCAACACGCGCACGCGCAACGGCAAGATCGCCCTCTTCTTCGCGGGCTATCTGCTGCTGGTGATGGTGCTGGCGCTGTTGGCTGCCGGCGGCACCGGCGTGGGCCTGGCCGCCATCCGCAGCGGGCGCGGCACCACGCTTGCTGGAGCGCTGCTCACCGGCATTTTCGCGCAGGCGCTGCTGGCCAGCGTGATCCTGGGATTCGGCATGGCGGTGATTTTCTCCGAGACCGAGCTGCGCCGCTATCCGCTGCGCGCCGCCGAGCGCCGCGTGACGCGCCACTTCATCGGCATCGCCGACCCCTTCTGGATTCTCTTCTTCGTGCTCGACCTGGGGCTGGCATTCGGGCTCTACCTGTTCGGGGCCGGCGGCTTCTGGTACGGGTTGTTGGCCGTGCTGCTGCTGTTCGTGTGCAACTACATCGCCGCCCGCGTGCTGGCCATGCTGGTGCAGCGCCTCACCAGCCAGAAATTCGGCTCCATGATCATGCTGGCGCTGGTGATTTGCATCGGCATGGTGCCGGCCCTGCTGCAGCCGGTGCTGAAGAAGAACCCCGCAGTGTTCGCCGGGTTGAAGCAGATCTGGTGGAACACGCCGCCGGCAGCCGCGGGCGTCGCCATGACGCATATGGACGCTTCCGCGCCGCGGGCACTGGCCCTGATCGCGGTCTGGACGGTAGCTCTGTTTGGGCTGCTGATGGCGGTGGAAAGGTGGCCGCAGAAAGCCGCCGTGGCGCGGAGTTCCAAGGTGGTCTGGGAGGATCGCATGGACCGCATGGCAGCGATTTTCGGCCCGGCGACCGGTCCTCTGGTGGCCCACTGGCTGCGGTTTTTCTGGCGCAACAACCGTTTCCGCACCATCTATCCGCTGGCTTTGCCGCTAGCCGCTTTCCTGCTGTTCT
>CAZARO010000696.1:0-3911 GCA_964487165.1 uncultured Solibacteraceae bacterium
GAAATCCCGTGGTATCTGACACGCATCAACCACGGCTGGGGTTACGTGGCGCTGCTGCTGGTGTTCGGCCATTTCGCGCTACCCTTCGCGCTCCTGCTTTCACGCGATCTCAAGCGCAATTTCAACCTCCTGTGGCGCATCGCGGTTTTCATTCTCCTGATGCGCCTGGTGGACCTGTATTGGATCGTGGTGCCGGACTTCCGCAAGGAGTCGTTCAGCGTCGGCTTGACGGATTTCGCCGCGCCCCTGGGATTGCTGGGGCTGTGGCTGGCTTACTTCCTGGCGCAGCTCGAAAAGCGGCCGTTGATGCCCATCAACAATCCCAACTTGGAGGATGCTCTGCAGCATGGAAGAGAATAACAAGCATCGCGCAGGCTTCGAAGAGAGCGACGTCAATGTAATCGCTGTCGGCAAGGTGGGGATCGCGCTACTGCTGGTTACCATCGCGGCCATGGCGATGCTGGTGGGAGTTTTCAATTATTTCAAGGCGACCGAGGGCGGCGAGGCGACCACCGTGGATCCGGCGAAGGTCTTTCCGCAACCGCAACTGGAAAAGACTCCGATTCCCGATTTGAAAGCCGTGCGCGCCGCCGAAGATCAGGTGCTTACCACTTACGGCTGGGTGGACCAACAGAAAGGCGTGGTGCGGATTCCCATCGCGCAGGCTATGGATCTGGTAGTGAAAAAGGGATTGCCGGTGCGCACCGCCGCTCCGCCTAGCGCCGAGGGAGTCAGCGTGCCCACGGAGAGCGGTCTGGGGCCGAAGATGCAGCCGCCCGGCGGGCCGCTAGGAGAAGCGAAATGAGAATAACTTTGGCCGCACACGCTGTTGGTGGGGCAGCCAATCATGGCTGCAGGCAGCCTTTCAGGCTGCCCGGCAGGCTGGAAAGCCTGCCTGCAGGCAAGATTGCCTGCCCCACAGCGGCAACTGCAGCCGCACTGGCGCTCTTCCTCGCCACCTTTACGGCCGCGGCGCAGCCGGGCCAACTTGCGCCCGTGCAGCCCAGCATCAGCCTGCAGGATTCCAACTTGAAACCGGCGCTGCCGGGAGCGCTCGCCGGCGTCGGAATCGACCAGAAGCTCGACTATCAGGTGCCGTTGAATCTTACTTTCTTCAATGAAGCCGGCGCCACCGTGCCGCTTTCTTCGTTCTTCCACAGCAAGAAGCCGGTTATCCTGGCGCTGGTCTATTACCGCTGTCCCATGCTGTGTACGCAAATCTTGAACGGCCTCGAGAGCAGCCTGAAAGCCGTTTCCTTCAACCCCGGCCAGGATTTCGAAATTGTGGCCGTGAGCTTCGACCCGAAAGACACCTGGCAACTGGCGGGCGCCAAGAAGCAGACTTATCTGAAGCGCTACGGCCGGGCCAACACCGCCAACGGCTGGCATTTCCTCACCGGCGACGAAGCCAACATCAAAGCGCTCACCGACGCGGTGGGCTACCACTACAAATACGATCCGGCCACGGATCAATTCGCGCACGCCAGCGGGATCATGATCCTCACCCCCGACGGCCGCCTGTCGCGCTATTTCTACGGCGTGGAATACGCCCCGCGCGATGTGCGCCTGGGCCTGGTGGAAGCGTCGCGGAACAAGATCGGCAGCCCCGTGGACCAGTTACTGCTGTTTTGCTACCACTACGACCCATCGACGGGCAAATACGGAGCCCTGGTGATGAATATGGTGCGGGTGGCCGGTGCCGGCTTCGTGCTGTTCGGCGGGGCGGTTTTATGGATTGCGCTGCGGCGCGAAAAGCGGGGCACACTCGTTCGACATGGAATCTAAAATACCTCTATTTCCGGTTCAAGGGTCCACCATCGCACCCAGCGTGGATCACCTGGCGCTATTTCTGCTGGCCGTCGCGGCCTTCTTCACGGTGCTGATTTTCTCGGCGATCTTTTATTTCGCCATCCGCTATCGCCGCCGTTCGGAGCGCGAACTGCCGCACGTGCAGCACGGCGGGATGATGCTCGAGATTTTCTGGTCGGTGATTCCCTTCGGCATCACCATGGTGATGTTCACCTGGGGCGCGAAGCTGTATTACGAAGAGAGCCGTCCGCCCGACAACGCCCTGCCCATCTACGTGGTGGGCAAGCAGTGGATGTGGAAGATCGAGCACCTGGAGGGGCAGCGCGAAATCAACGAGCTGCACATTCCCGTGGGGCGCGCGGTGAAGCTCACTATGACCTCGGAAGATGTCATCCACAGCTTCTTCGTGCCCGCCTTCCGCACCAAGTCCGACGTGGTGCCGGGTAAGTATTCCACCGAGTGGTTTACCGCTACCAAACCGGGTAAGTACCATCTCTTCTGCGCCGAATATTGCGGCAACCGCCACTCCGGCATGATCGGATGGATCTACGCCATGACGCCGGAGGATTACGAGAACTGGCTCAACAGCAACCCGCCGCCCGCCACACTGGCGGAGAGTGGGGGCAAGCTGTTCAACGGCATGGGTTGCCCGGCCTGCCACAAGCCCGACGGCACCGGCCGCTGCCCCAGCCTGGTGGGGCTCTACGGCTCGACCGTGCACCTGGCCGGTGGAAACACGGTGCTGGCCGACGAGGCATACATCCGCGAATCGATCGTGCAGCCGCAAGCCAAGATAGTGGCCGGATACGGATCGCTGATGCCGACTTACCAGGGGCAGGTAACCGAAGAAGACCTGGTGCAACTGGTGGAATATATCAAGTGGCTGGGGGACAAATCGGAGGGTAAGAAGCCCACGCCCGGAACGCAGGGAGAGCCGCTATCTCTCCCCACGCTGAGGGGACAGCAATAGGACATTATGATTACCGCGGCGGTACAAGAACGCGCACATTATCTCAACGAGAACTACGGCATCAAGAGCTGGCTCCTCACTAAGGACCACAAGCGCATAGGGCTGCTCTACCTGGCGACCATCACCCTGTTTTTCTTCCTGGGTGGCGCGTTCGCCACCATGATCCGGGTGGAACTGCTCACGCCCACGGGTAACTTCGTCTCTTCGGACACTTACAACAAGCTCTTCACCATGCACGGCGTGGCGATGATCTTCTTTTTCCTGATCCCGTCCATCCCCGCCACGCTCGGCAATTTCTTCCTGCCGATGATGATCGGCGCGCGCGACCTGGCGTTTCCGCGCATCAACCTGCTGAGCTGGTACCTGCTAGTGATCGGTGGACTGTTCGCCCTGTTTGCCATGTTAGCAGGCGGAGTGGATACGGGCTGGACTTTCTATACGCCCTACAGCACCACTTACTCCAACAGTTGGGTGATTGCCACCGCGCTAGGAATTTTCGTCGCCGGTTTCTCGTCCATTCTCACTGGCCTCAACTTCATCGTCACGGTGCATCGCATGCGCGCGCCGGGCATGACGTGGTCGCGCCTGCCGCTGTTCGTCTGGTCGAATTACGCCACGGCGCTGATTCAGGTACTCGGCACCCCGGTCGTCGCCGTCACCATGATCCTGCTGTTCTGCGAGCGCGTTTTCCACATCGGCATCTTCGATCCGGCGCTGGGCGGCGATCCGGTGCTGTTCCAGCACCTCTTCTGGTTCTATTCGCACCCAGCGGTCTACATCATGATTCTTCCCGCCATGGGGATAATCAGCGAAATCGTGTCGGTATTTTCGCGCAAGGCGGTCTTCGGCTATCACTTCGTGGCGTATGCCAGCTTAGCTATCGCGGTGCTGGGCTTCCTGGTGTGGGGCCATCACCTGTTCGTGGCAACCCAATCGGTATACGCCGGCCTGGTTTTTTCGTTCCTCAGTTACTTCGTGGCCATCCCTTCGGCTATCAAAGTCTTTAACTGGACCGCAACTTTGTATAAAGGCTCGATATCGTTCGCTACCCCGATGTTATACGCGTTTGGCTTCATCGGACTCTTCACGATCGGCGGACTGACCGGCCTGTTCCTGGCGGCGCTGGGATTCG
>CAZARO010000697.1:0-3905 GCA_964487165.1 uncultured Solibacteraceae bacterium
CGCGATTGCCGGTGTGCTGGTGACCTTTTCGGTGGAGTGGCTCGACACGCGTTGGCGCGTGGATGACCCGGCTGGCTCCATCTCGGTGCATGCCGCCGGCGGACTCTGGGGCTTGCTGGCCCTCGCCATTTTCGCGCCGGTTCCGCGCGAAAACCCCTGGCTGGGACAACTGGCCGGCGTGGCCACCCTGCTGGTTTTCGTCCTGCCGATGACCTATGGGTTGAACTGGCTGCTGAATCGCTTCTACCCGCAACGCGTGGCCGCCGACGGCGAATCGCACGGTCTCGACCTGTACGAACTGGGCGCCGGGGCCTATCCGGAATTCGTCACCCGCCGCGACGACTTCCGGCCAAGATGATACCGCTCCTTCAGGGTCGCGGCTCAGTATGCGGCCTCTTTACCGAGCCGCGACCGCGAGGGAGCGGTGCGCCCAGATAATATCCTGACATCTTCTTTACGGTTTTCTTATGCCTCTACCCTTAGAATGAGGGCGATGACCAGCGTCCCCGAGTATGTGAGTGATACCATTAGCGCTCCGGCTATCTCCATGGCAGCACTGCGTCCCGGCGACCAACTCAGCCATTATCGGATCGAGGAACTGGTGGCGCGCAGCGGAATGGCGTCGATCTACCGCGCCACCGACCTGCACAGCGGCCGGCCTGTCGCCATCAAAGTCCCCCATCCCGACATGGAGGCGGATCCCGTGCTCTTCGACCGCTTCATGCGCGAGATCGAAATCGGCGAGAAACTGGACCATCCCGGCGTCATGAAAGTCCTCGACCACGGCGAGCCTGGCAAGGTCTACATGGTGATGGAGTGGGTGGACGGCCGCCTGCTTCGCAAGGTGCTCTCGGAAAGCCGCAGGCTTCCGGTGGAGCGCGCCAGCCGCATGGTCATCGCCATCTGCGACGCGCTCGACTACATTCACCGCAACGGCGTGGTACACCGCGATCTGAAGCCGGAAAACATCATGGTCGGCAAGGACGATGCCATCAAGCTGATCGATTTCGGGATCGCCGGCAAGGCGGGAGCGCGGCGCCTCACCTTCGGCAAGTTATCGCAGATCGCCGGGACGCCGGATTACATCTCGCCCGAACAGGTGAAGGGCAAGCGCGGTGACGGCCGCAGCGATATTTACTCGCTGGGCGTGATTCTGTACGAAATGCTGACCGGCGCGACGCCCTTCGAAGGGCCTAACCCGTTCGCCGTGATGAACGACCGGCTGGTGAATAATCCCGTACCGCCGCGCGAACTGAATCCCGAGATCTCGCCGCAGATGCAGGAGACGATTTATCGCGCCATGGAGCGCGAGCCGCAGGACCGCTACTCCACCGCCAACGAATTTGCCTGGGACCTGGAGCATCCCGAAGAAGTAATCCCAGCGGAACGCGCGGAGTTGCGGCAGTGGAGGCGGCGCGGCGAATCATGGCTGAAGCGGATTCTGTTCTACGTTGCCATGGCTCTAATTCCCGTGGTAGTCTTCGGACTACTGCTGCTGATCGCGCGAAAACACTAGCATATTCGGACGGCTGTCATGCCACGCGAAACGCCTCGGAGAGTGCGATGGGGGGGATTGGCAGCGGTACTGTGCGCCGGTGCGCTAGTTCAGGCGCAACCTTTCTTGCCTCCGGCGCCGGGTCCGGATCGCCCGCAATTCCGCGCCGCCGCCAACCTCATTCTGGTTCCCCTCACCGTCACCGATGCGCGCGGGCGCACCATCCAGGGGCTCGGCCAGGAAAATTTTACGGTGATGGAAGACCGGCAGCCGCAGCGCATCGTGGCATTCTACGCGGATGACGCTCCCGTTTCCGTCGGCATCGTTTTGGATGTGAGCGGCAGCACGGCGAGCATATTGGCGCGCGAAAAGGCCGCGGTGCAGGCGTTTCTCGACCACTCCAATCCCGAGGACGACTACTTTCTGGCGACGGTATCGTCGCATCCGCGCCTGCTGGCGGATCGCGTGGAAGACTCGCGGGAAATCGACAGCCTGCTGCTCGGGCAGAAGGCCGGTGGAGGAACGGCGTTGTGCGATGCGGTCTACTTTGCCTTGCATCAGGCGCGCCTGCGTCCCCGTACTCGCCGCGCTCTGCTGGTGATTTCCGACGGCATGGATAATCACAGCCGCTACTCCAGGCAGGAGCTGATGAGCGAGGTAGAGGAGAGCGACACCGAGATCTATACCATCGCGCTGACCGATTCCGCGTCAGGCGCGAAGGGGATGCCGGGCGCCGAGGCGCGCGGCGGCCTGGTGTTTATGCAGGATCTCGCTGAAAAAAGCGGTGGGATGAGCGTGCGTCTGGGAGCCAACGAAGACCCCGCTGCCGCCGCCACCCGAATATCGGCCGCCATGCGCAATCAATATGTGCTGGGATACCAGAGTCCCGCCAGCAGCCTCTCTGAGCGGCGGCACCGGATTCAGGTCAAGGTCAATCTGCGGGAAGCCAGCGTGCATGCCCGCACCGGCTACCAGGTGCGATAGACTGAGCGGGTCATGGGCCTGGGCCGCTTTCTGATCGTCATCGGAGTGGTGCTGATCGTTGCCGGCATAGCGGTGACATACGGCGGGCGGCTGCCCATCCGGCTGGGACGGCTGCCCGGCGATATCGCCATCCACGGCAAGAACTCCAGCTTTTACTTCCCTCTGACTACTTGCATTCTGCTGAGTGTGGTGATCTCGCTGGTGCTGTGGATTTTGCGGCGGTAGGGCGTGGCATGTGGGGAAATCGCGGGCTGAGGCCGGCGCTTCGGCGGCCTGAAAGGCCGCCTGCAGGCACGATTGCCTGCCCCACTGGACAGCCGACTGCAGGCTATAAATGGCCAAGGCCGAATCGCGGGCTGAAGCCTGGCTGAAGCCCGCGCCACCGGTGGGGTGGGCTTCAGCCCGCCGGCCTACGGTGCGAAAACCACCACCGGACGCGGTAAGTTGGATGGATATGGCCTCGAGCAGCAACTCCGGCCGCCGGCGGCGCGTCTACAAAAGGGTGAAGCGACTGCTGTGTGTGTCGAGCCTGGTGGTGGGGATAGCGCTTGGGTTCGATTTATACACTTCGGCCAGCCAAAAAGTTAATTTAATCGAGAGCGGCCGCTTGCTTCCGGGCGCGCGCGTGGACCTGAGCCTGGCGGAACTGAACGCTTACGCCGCCAAAGAGGCCCCGGCGGGCGTCCGCAACGCCAGGCTGGTGCTGGAGGGGCAGGAGACTGTGAGTGGTACGGCCATGGTCGATTTCGGCAAACTGCGGCGCGCGCAGGGCTACGAACCCGGCTGGCTGATGTCGAAACTGCTCGACGGGGAGCGGGCGGTGAGCGCAACGGCGCGCATCCATTCCGGCGGCGGCAAGGTCACGGTGGAAGTCCAGCGGGCGTCGATTTCGGGCGTCGAAATCGACGGTAAGACGCTGGAATTCGTCATCCAGAATTTCATCGTCCCGTTTTATCCCTCGGCCATGGTGGGCCGTCCCGTCGCCATGGGCTACCGCATCGACCGCCTGCAATTGGCTCCCGCCGGCGTCGGCGTGCTGATCGGGCGATAACCCTCAGCGGGCCGCCAGGTCTTCCAGAAAAATCCGCCGCGCGCTGGTGTAATCCTCGGGCAGCATGGGACCGAGCTTGGCCGACTGATCGGCTTCGTTGCGTTCCTCCGCGAAGGTGGTTTGGAGCGACTGAAACGCCAGCAGACACGCCTCCACCACCTCGGAAGAGTAGCGGCCGGAGCCGTCCACCAGGTTGTTGGCGGCGCTCAGGATCCCCTCGGCGGTTCGAATTCGCGAAGCGCCGTCATCGACGATGGTCTGCCGGCGCGAGAGCTGCAGGTGCGGCCCGAACGCACTCACCAGCGTAGACCAGCGGTCGAGCACGATCAAGGCGCCGTAGCGGTGCGTGTCGAGCGTCATTTCGTAGGCGAAGGC
>CAZARO010000698.1:0-1282 GCA_964487165.1 uncultured Solibacteraceae bacterium
GGCCAGCGACGCGTCCACCCAGGTGCCCTCCATGCGGCGCACTTCGTTCCAGTGGCCCACCGACGTCAGCATGATCAACGGCACCTCCCGCAGGTCGGGGTCGCGCTTGATGGCCTCGGCCACGGCTGCCCCGTCCATGCCGGGCATCTGATAATCCAGCAGCACGAAGTTGTACGGTTGGCCGCTCGCCAGGGCATCGCGCATCGCCGCGATTACGCCGTGCGCTCGCGGCATGCTGCGGCTCTCCATGCCCCAACTGGCGGTCTGCTCTTCCAGCACGCGGCGGTTCACCTGGTTGTCATCCACAATCAGCACGCGCAAACCGCGCAGTTGTGCCACCCCGATGGGAGCCGCGTCCGGTTGCGTGTCGAGCGCCAGGGGCAGCGTGAACCAGAAGGTCGAACCGGAGCCCATGCGGCTTTCCACCGCTATCTCCCCGCCCATCAACTGCACCAGCTGTTTGCAGATCGCCAGCCCCAACCCGGTCCCCCCGAACTTTCGCGTCGCCGACCCGTCCACCTGGCTGAACTTCTGAAAAAGCGCGCCGAGTTTGTCTTCCGGAATGCCGATTCCCGTGTCCTCCACGGCCACTCGCACGGTGGTCTGTTGCCCCTCCCGCGCCCGGCAATCGACGGAGATCAACACGCTTCCAGCCGCCGTGAACTTCACCGCATTGCCCACCAGATTGATGAGCACCTGGCGGACCCGCCCGCCGTCGCCCACGAAGCGGCGCGGCGCCGAGGGCGGGTAATCCACCGCCAGATCGAGGTTGTGCTCCTCCGCCTGGGGCGCCAGCATTTCGTTGACCTCTTCGATCAGCAGCCGCAGATCGAAGGGGTACGATTCCATCTGCAGCCGTCCGGCCTCGATTTTCGAGAAATCCAGAATGTCGTTGATCACCGACAAGAGGGCTTCGGCCGATTTCCGCACCGTGTCGGCATAGTCCCGCTGCTCCGCCGTGAGATTGGTATCCAGCAGCAGGCCCGTCATGCCGATCACGCCGTTCATCGGCGTGCGGATCTCGTGGCTCATGTTGGCCAGGAACTGCGACTTCAGCCGGGCGGACTCCTGGGCGGCCGCATTGGCCAGGCGACCCCCGGGGCTACCCTGCTGATCAAGGTGGCCAGTGAGGTGACGGTCGGCAAGCGCCCGCACGTGAGCATATTCGGTACGGATTACCCGACCCCGGATGGGACTTGCATTCGCGACTACATCCACATCGTTGACCTGGCGCAGGCCCATATCCTCGCGCTGACCCCCGGCAAACAGGGGTTTTTCAATC
>CAZARO010000698.1:1292-3896 GCA_964487165.1 uncultured Solibacteraceae bacterium
CGATCACGCCGTTCATCGGCGTGCGGATCTCGTGGCTCATGTTGGCCAGAAACTGGCTCTTCAATTCGGCCGCCTCGCGGGCCGCCTTCAGCGCCTGCGTGAGCTCGGCGTTGCTCTTCTGCAACTGCTGCGAGAAGGCCTCCAGGCGCTCTTCGGCCTGCCTCTTCTCGGATACGTCCAACAGCGCGGAACGGATCCCCACCACTTTCCCCTGTTCGTCGCGAATCAGATTTTCGTGGACTTCGAGGCGCAGCCGCTCGCCACCGGGCCCCGCATAGAAGCGCTCGAAAGGCACCAGGCGTTCCTGCCCGGTAAGCTTCGCGGCCACGCGTTCCCGGCTCAGTTCGCGCTGATCGTCGGCCACCTGGTCCCATACGGGCCGGCCGAGCAACTCCTCCGGCTGGGAGCCCAGCAACTCGCACTCGGCCCGGTTGACGCGCCGCACCACCCCGTTGGTGTCGATCTCGTGGTACGCGATGGGAGCATCCTCGAACAGGCCGCGGAAGCGTTCTTCGCTGTCGCGCAGCGCCTCGTCCGCCTGCCGCCGCCGGGCGATGTCGTGCAGGGTTACCAGGATGAAAGGTTCGGGCCGCGCCGAAATCACCCACGCGGTGACCTCTGCTTCGGTGGTTCGGCCGTCCAGCCGTACGAACTTTTCATCCACCGGCGGTACCGCTTCGAGTTTCTCCGCCATCCCCCGCATGCGCTCCAACGCCAGCGGATGCAATTCCGGATGGAGGAAATCCAACATCGGCCTGCCCAGGAGCTGGTCCTTGCCGGCCGCGCCCAGAAACATCCTGGCGGCGCCGTTGGCGTAGCGGATCACGCCGCTGCGGTGCAGGATCACGGCCACCGGAGCCGGTTCGAAAACGGTGGCGCACCACTGCAGCAACGCGGGCTCGTCCAGTGCCGGCGGCCGCGGCGGCGCCTTCGGAGCATCTGACTGGGATGGATCCATTCCGTGAAATCCGATTATAGGTCCTGGCCAATCGCGCCGCATCGGGGCCATTGAGGCCGACCCCGAATATTCCTGGCCGGGACCCGAAGGGCCGCTCTGGCTCCTGAGGGATTTGCAAAATTCGAAGAACCGCTTGCTTGCCTTGCGCGCGCGGTTCAGAATGGCGCCTCGGTATTTGCCAGAGCCTACCGCGACCGCGAGGGAGCGGTCGATCAGCCGAACATCGCAACTCCCTCTCCTTCCTTCCATGTTCCGAAGGGACATCCAGGGCGCAGGCCCTCGCCTTCGGTTAGCACTTAGTTGGTTAACCTTTAGGGAATGTCAATCTCTCGCCCTCACCCTATAACATAGACGGAAAGTGGAGCAACTATGGAACTGATTGTGACTCTTCTGTCGTCGATTAGCGGAGCGCTCATTGGCACTTCCGTCGGGATCTACCTCCTGTACCGCAAACTGCGCCCCATAACCGGCGCGGAACTGGACCTGACCAGGGGCAAACTGCGATCGACGGAGTTCTCTCTGTCGGCCGCCACGGCCAATCTCGAGAACCTCAAGAAGCAGATGACCGAGCGCGAGCAGCTGATTGGCGCCGCGGAGGAGAGAACGCGCGCGGCCGAAGCCGAGGCCGCCGGTCTCCGCCAGCAGCTCGCCGAGCAGCAAGCCAAGGTCGAGGAAGCAACCAAGGCCGTAACCGACACCGCCACCCGCCAGCTGGCTTCCTACGAGTCCCAGATCGAAGCCGACGACCGGCAGATCAAGGAACTTACCGGGCAAGTGGGCCGCCTGGCCCTCGAGTTGAATCAATTCAAGACCGATTTCGACCAGGAGTCGCAGGGCCGGACGGCGCTGGAAACCCAGCTCAGCGCCGAGCACGAGCACTCCCGCCGCTTGGCCTGCCGCATTGCCGAACTGGAAGCCGAGCGGTCCCACTTCGACATCACCCTCCAGGAAGAGCGCCAGTCCGCCGCCAAGGGAATCGAGCTGTTGCTGATGGCGCAGGAGAACCTGCGGCGCGTGTTCCGGACGGTCCAACCCGAGCCATCTGCCCGTGAAAATGGCGACGGCAATGGCAATGGTAATGGCCATGTGCTGGTCGGCGTGGCTGCGGCTTCCTCCCCGGAGGAGTAAGACGCGCGGGTCCGCTGTTCGGGCAAGGCAGTTGGCTCTGTCGAGCGTTATCTGCTCGCGGCAGAATTCCGGTGGCCGCTTAGTACTCGATTTCATAAGTTCGCCAACGTATTCTGCTGCCAGCGCTCCCTGATGGTCGTGGCTCTGAACGAGGCTGCATGCAGAGCCGCGACCGTAAGTAAGGGAGCGGGTGCAGTTGGGTCTGTGGAATACCCAGCTGTACTTGCGAACTGGTGTACTTAGCTATTAGCCTGGCCTGGGACACCTGGCAGCGATGGCACGAAGCCTGCGGCTGAAGAGCGGATGGTTCGCCTCCTGGCTGGTAGAACCATGCGTCGAACTGGCTCGCACCCTATTCAAACACCATGCCATCTAAGGCATGGCGATCCAAGGCAGCGGCGGAGTCCTGTAAATCGCTGACCTTTGCCCGCTCTAACATGCCCCGGCGAGAGCCTGACAACCGGACTTCCCCACAGCATCGAGGCCGTCCCGGCAAAGGGCTTCCGCGGGAGCGCCTG
>CAZARO010000699.1:0-3889 GCA_964487165.1 uncultured Solibacteraceae bacterium
GATAGTCTTCAAAGAGCCAAAGCCGAGCGGCCGCCTGAAAGGCGGCCTGCAGCCACGATTGGCTGCCCCACACAAGCTTCGGAACGAAGTTTCTGGAGAGCTGAGAGCTCACGCATACACATCATGCAACCGCAGCAGCCCCAGCGCGCGGCCGGCATCGTCCACCACCGGAAGCACCGAGATCTGCGACCGGCGCCGCTCCATGCGTTCCAACGCGGCCCCCAGGGTGGCATCGGGGCCGACGGTGACCGGGGCACGCGTCATGGCGTCTTCGGCGCGCAACTCGCGGATGTCGTCGTGCATGGTGAGAGCGCGGCGCAGGTCGCCGTCGGTGATCAGCCCCGCCAGCGTGCCGTCCGCGGCCACCACGCAGGCTCCCCCCATGGGACGCTGCGTCATGGCGATGATCACTTCCTTGAGCGACGCGTCCGGCGGCACCATGGCCACTTCTTCGCCGCTGTGCATGGCCTCCCGCACGGCCAGCAGCAGGTTGCGGCCGAGCTGGCCTCCGGGGTGGAAGCGGCTGAATTCCCGCGGCGTGAATCCGCGCGCGCACAGCAGCGCGATGGCCAGTGCGTGTCCCAGCGCCAGGGCAGTCACCGCGCTGGCGGTAGGCGCCAGATTGTGCGGGTCCGCCTCGCGTTCCACCGAAGCATCCAGCAGGACGTCCATTTGCGCCGCCAGCGGAGAGCCCTTGCCGCCCAGAATGCCGATGGTCGGCGAGTGCAGCTCGCGCCAGATCGGCACCAGCGCCAGCAGTTCGCGCGAACTGCCGTTCTTCGAGAGCAGCACCGTGGGATCGCCCGCCGTGTAGATTCCCAGGTCGCCGTGGACCGCTTCGGCGGGGTGCAGGAAGACCGCCGGAGTCCCCGTACTGCACAGCGTGGCGACGATTGTGCGCGCGATGTGGCCCGATTTTCCCATCCCCGTGACGACGACTTTTCCGGGATGCGCGAGGATGAGATCCACCGCGCGGATCAATTCGCCATCCAGCCGCGCGGCCGCTCGGTCGAGCGATGCAGCTTCGATTTCGATGGCGGCTCGCGCTACGGAGAGCCACTCCTGCTTGTCGGATTGCATGCGGAAGCTCTATGATCGCATGGCGCCAGACGCCGGGAGCGATGGGCGGCCTTTGCGGAGCCTCGGCAGCGGCAAGGTGCCCCCGAGGACAAATCTGGGCGAGCTTCGGTGGGGCAGGCTTTAGCTGGCTTCAGCCCGGCTGGACCGATTGCCAATCGGTCCGCAGGATGCCATCCTGCCCCACGGAAAGTGGCCAATCTCCAGGCGCGGGCTTCAGCCCGCGATGAAACCGCTACGCGCTATGCGCTGGCTCCGACCGCTTCGTGCTTGGCAACGGCCGAACGCTTGCGCGGCGGAGTCTTCTTCGGGGGATGGTCCTCCGTATGGCCAGCTTTGAGAACGGGCTTCGCCACCAATTCCAGCAGCGCCTTTTCGGCGGTGACGAAGTTATCCACAGTGTTGCGGGCGAACTCTTTCACGATCGCCGGCTGGAACGGATTCAAGCCTTCGAACGCGGTGCGAGCCGCCTTCAGATTCACATCGCCCTGCTGGGCGTAGACATCGAGCACTTTCTTTTGCGCGTCGATGAAAGCTTCGGTGGCTTCGCGCGCCAGTTCCGCCAGTTGCGTCTTCTTGTGCGAGTTGGAGTTGGTGACACCGTTGGTCAGGTTGGCGGTCTCTTCGGCGACCACGTCCAGGTATTTCTTCTGGGCGCGCACGAAATTCTCCACGCTCTCCCGCGCCAGTTCCGGCAGTGCTTTGCCGTCAAAGGGCTTGCCGGACTTGGCGGAATCCACCCAGAGGTCCGCCTGTTTGCTCACCAGGGTCAGGAAATGCAGCTGCATTTCCACAAAAGTGTCGATGCTGCGGCGAATCACGTTGGTCATGGCCGCGGCGGGCGCGCTGTTGCCGGTCCGCTCCTGCAATGCGCCTACCACGATCTCGTTCTCTCTTTGGGCCAGGTGAAGCAGCACGCGATCCACGGCGATCAGGTTGGATACGCCCTCGCCAATCATCTCGGTAAGGGCCGCGACGGGTACGCTGCGCACGGCTGACAGCCGGTCCTGGATGGCTGTCATGGCATTAGCGTTTTGGCGCATCACCAGATCCAAAAGGATCCGCTGACTGGCGAAGAAACTCTCCGTTCCTTGACGCCCCCACTCCGTTAACAGGGAGAAGGGGGAAAAACCCTGCTGCCGGGTTGCCGCCGGTTCAGGTTTCGTTTTGGCTGGCATTATTGACTCCTTTTGCTGCACTGCAACATCAGTTCTACTATAGATCTTTTGCCGATTATGTGTCAATATGAATCGAAAGATCTTGCAGCGCAGCATGGCCGTAGTCATCAGGAAATACGCAAACCGCAGACTCTACGACACTTCGGCCGGGCGCTACGTAAACCTGGAAGACTTGGCGGAGCGCATCCGCAAGGGCGACGAGATCCAGGTGGTGGATGCGAAATCGGGTGAAGATCTGACGCGCGTCGTGCTGACGCAGATCATTTTGGAAGACGCCAAGGGCCAGCCCACCGGGCTGCCTCTGGAACTGCTGCGACAGTTGATCGTGGCGTCCGATCGTGCGGGCCGGGAATTCATGATGTGGTACTTGAAATCGGCCTTCGATGCGTATCGAAACGTTCAGGATACGGTGCAATCCCGGCTCAGCGATGTGCGCTCGGCCGCGATGGCGCCCTTGAGTCTGATCGGGAACATTTTCGGCGGGGCGACGGCGCCGGACAGCGAAACGGAGAGGCTCCGCCGCCGCGTGGAAGAACTGGAAGCGCTGCTTAAAGAGCAAAGTAAGGGGCCGCAGCGGAAGCGGGCGGGAAAAAAGAATTTAGCCACAGATGAACACAGATGAACACAGATAAGAAAGAACGATTTGGTCTTATCAGCGTTCATCTGTGTTCATCTGTGGCCTATGCCTTTCTTCGCGTGCTTGGGCCAGGGCAGGAGCAGTTATGCAGTGGGCGTTTGACAGTCCCGAGACTATCGAAGCTGCGCTAAGCGCCGGCGGCGGACAAGCGTGGCGCTCCGAAATCGGAAAATGGATCACCAGCATTGTCCCGGTGGAGACCCTGGTAATCGAAAAATATAGTAAGTGGCGGCCGGTGGTGGAAGACTCGTTTCAGTTCGTCTTTTCCCACCTTTCGACGCGGCGCCTGGCCACCAAGATCTTCGAACAGATCCAGTTGCCGCCCGCAACGCCGCCCGAGATTCGCCTTCTGAAGCTGATCTCGAGGATGCCCGGCCTGCAGAAACTGGGCCAGGTGCTGGCGCGGAATCGCCGCTTGTCGCCCGCGCTCAGACAGGCGCTGGCGGAGCTCGAAAACGGTATGTGCGACGCGACCCCGGCCGAAATTCGCGCCATCGTCACGGAGCAATTGGGCGACGGCTTGGCGCAATACGCCGTGAAGCTCGATGGGGCGATCTTAAAAGAGGGTAGCGCCAGCGCCATCCTGCGCTTTACCTGGCTGAAGCCGGGCGGTGACCGCGAACGGGGCGTTTTCAAAGTTCTGAAGCCTTACGTCCCGGCCTGTTTCGCCGAAGATATGACCCTGCTGCAGCAGTTGGGCGAGTTCCTGGCGTCCAAGGAGCGTGGGTACGAATTCGAGGTCAGCGACCTCCAAGGGATGCTGGTGGAAGTGCGGCTGCTGCTGGAGCACGAGCTCGATTTCGAGCGCGAGCAAGAGACGCTGGCGGAAGCGCAGCGCATGTACCGCTCCAGTTTCGGTATCCGCGTCCCCAGCCTGATCGGCCCGTTATGTACCGCCCGGGTCACCGCCATGACGGAGGAAAGCAACGTCAAAGTGACGGACGCCTGCGCGCGCTCGCCCATCCGCCGCAGCCGCATACCGGACCAGTTGATCGAA
>CAZARO010000700.1:0-2663 GCA_964487165.1 uncultured Solibacteraceae bacterium
CGACCTCTTCGACCCCAAGCCCGGCCTCCAGAAATGGAGCGGCCGGCCGCTGCCGCCGGAGATGACCAAGGACCTGCGCCTGGCCTTCACCAAGCCCAACGCCGCCGTCCTGGCCAGCCCGCGCACCTTCCAGCCGTATGGACAAAGCGGCATCGAATTTTCCGATTACATTCCGCACATAGGCTCCTGCGCCGACGATCTGTGCCTGGTCCGCTCCATGTACACCGACGCGTTCAATCATCACCCCGGCCAACTGCTGCTCTTCGGCGGCAGCATTCAGGTGGGCCGGCCGACCATGGGCGCGTGGGTGCTCTACGGGCTGGGCAGCGAGTCGCAGAATCTGCCGGGCTTCGTGGTGCTGGGCTCGGGTGTCGGCACCAGCGCGGGAACGGCGAATTGGTCCAGCGGATTTCTGCCGTCCACTTATCAGGGCGTGGTCTTCCGCAGTTCCGGCGACCCCGTGCTATATCTGTCGAACCCCGCGGGAATCACGACCGGCATGCAGCGCGCCGCCCTGGACACCTTGAAGGACCTCAACGAGGAGCACCAGGCGCAGACCGGTGACGTGGAGATCGCCTCGCGCATCGCTTCCTACGAGCTGGGATTCCGCATGCAGTCGGCGGCGCCGGAGCTGCTCGATTTCTCCAAGGAATCGCCCGAGACCCTGGCCATGTACGGGATCAAGGACCAGGCGGGGTCATCGCAGTTCGCGGTGAATTGCCTGCTGGCGCGCAGAATGGTGGAGCGCGGCGTGCGCTTCGTGATGCTGACGCACGCCAGTTGGGACGACCACACCGACCTCAATCGCAAGCTCAAAAAGAACTGCGACATGGCAGACCTGCCGACCGCGGCGCTCATCAAAGACCTGAAGCAGCGCGGCCTGCTGGACAGCACGCTGGTGGTCTGGGGCGGCGAATTCGGCCGCACCCCCATGGTGGAAATTCGCGATCCGCGCGACGTCAACAACGCCGGCCGCGATCATCATCCGCTGGCCTACAGCCTGTTCCTGGCCGGCGGCGGCATCAAGGGCGGACAGGTCATCGGCAAGACGGACGATCTCTGCATGAACATCGTGGAAGACAAGGTCCACGTACACGACTTACAGGCGACTCTTCTGCACTGTCTCGGGCTGGAGCATACACGGCTGACTTACCACCACATGGGCCGCGACTTTCGATTGACCGACGTCAGCGGCCAGGTGGTGCCGAAGATGCTGGCGTAGGGCTCTCGTTTTGCACTTCGATCGCCATGCTGCGGCGGACTGTCGCGCCGCCTTGGGCAGCGGTAACTTTGATCTCGTAAACGCCCGGATCGAACCCGCCGAACGGAATGCGGCTCAATACGCGGTAGGAGCCATCGGCCCCGGCCACTGGCAGGTCGGGCCGCGCGGCAGTTACTAATTTGCCGTTGCGGGAGATGGCGACCTGCACATCGGGCCTCACATCGGGCCTTGTAGCGCGGGCGGGATAGAGGACGAAGTACACGCCCTCGGCAGCGCCGCGAGATTTGACGATGGTGGAGTTCATCTCCGGCGTAATTTTGCCGCCCGGGAACTGCAGCGGGTTCAGAGCATCGCGATCCTCATCGGCAGGCTGCACGCTGCGAACCAGCACCAGGTCGCTCAATGCGACGCGCGCTTCCGCCCCCGCGGGAGCCACCGCGAACGCGATTCTGCCGGTACTCGCGGCGCGTCCGTCCACGTCCTGCACCGCGGCCTCTATGTGGTAACGGCCCGGCGCGAGTTGCAACGGCAGCATGACGGTCACCTCGCCCCTTTCGAACTCCGCCTTCCGTTCCGCGGGCGCCTGAAACGGCAGATCGCGCGAAATCTTGCGCACCACCTGGTTCTGCTCGTCCTTTACCAGCGCCAGGAAAGTCGCGTGGAGATGAAAGAGCTTGGGGTGCGAGTCTTCCGTGAAGTGCAGCGAATGGCCGGGGACGGAAAACACCGCCCGGCACTCGGTCTCGCCGTCCTCCGCGCGGAAGGCCAGCACACCGCTGTGGAAATCGAAGGCATGCGGCAAGGGCTTGGCGTCCAGCGCCGCCAATGCGGCCAGTTCGAAAGGCTCGACGGCTTCTCCGCCGAGTATCGGCAGCGCGAAGTAGCCCTTGCGGCTTTGCAGTTGCAGGCCGGGCCTCCGCGCGCGCACTTCGATCATGCGGAAATGGCCGTCGTAGTTTGTGGATGTGGGGGCGTAAGCGGCCTCATAGTGCGCCCGCACTTCTTCCATCACGCGGCGCATCGGCACTCGCACGTCGTTGGTATCGGCGATGGCAAACCCTCCGGTATCCTCCGCCAGGAAGCGCAGGTTGTCGTCACCAGTGGCCAATCGAACGCCGGCTCCCCCGCCCGCACGGATCGGGTACGGCAGCCTGGTACTGAGCCCGCTGGGCTCCACGGTGTAGAAAGAGATGTTGGCGCGATTCGCCGCGGAGATCAGGGCTCGAAGACGGTCAGGAAAGTTGGGAGGCGCAATCAATCCCTCGCTGAAGTAGACCACGGTCTTGCGGCCCGGCACTTGTGCCTGCGCGCGAATCAACTGCTGGAGGGCGTCAATCGAAAGGTGACCTTCATAGTCGAGGATGAGCTCGGTAAGCAAGCTGGCTTCCCGCCTGGCCTTGTCGGCCTCCGTGGGCTTGCGCTCCTCGGCGGAGCCGGGCTC
>CAZARO010000700.1:2673-3885 GCA_964487165.1 uncultured Solibacteraceae bacterium
CGGTCGAACTGGGAGGGGAATAGGGTTTGCTGGAGCGGGACACCGGACTGCCGGTCTCCGCCGCAATGTCGTTTGCGGATTGCAGGTAGGGGCCCGCCGCCGCTTGGTCTACGGCCCGGTTCAGGAGGCCAAGGTCGTTAGTATATTGCTGCAGCAACTTCAGGTGTTGGTTAAGAAGAAATATCCCGATGTAAGTGTCCGGGCCGGTCTCACTCGCCAGGAAGTCTCTGGCGGCCTGGATTGCCTGCGGCCGGCTTCCAATTCCCAACCCCTCGAAAAGCAGAGTCACAATGTTAACTTCGCCAAGCGCCGCATATGGCCGTCGGTGGGCCACGCCGGCCTGCGCGGCTGCATCCTGAACGGCGCGATCCTCATGGCCACTGCGGTACTGGAAGCTCCGCAGCGTCTGCGGAACTCCGTCCTCCAGAATTTCGATATCCTCGGCGCGAAGGTCCTTGACCAGCTTGTGGTGCTTGTCCCGCACGACGATGTCGAGCAAGACCTCCTCGGCGGTTGAATGTAAGACTATCCGCGAATCGCTGGGCGGCTGACTTTGCAGGGCGGCGCCTGCGGCAAGAGTTAGCGCGGCAATAGTAACAACGATACGGTGCGGCATTGCTCTTCCTTGCTAAGGGAAGAGTAAACTATCGCACGGCCGGTGTCCAGCCAGCGCTTGCCCGCCCGCGTCAGACTTTCTTCAACTTCGTAACTCGCCCCACTTCCACCCATTCCACCACGAAGATATTGCCCTCATGGTCGAAGCAGGCGCTGTGCGGGCAGACGAACTTACCGGGCGTGAACTTATCGCGCGAGAGGACGCGGGTCTCCTTCCACGTAGTGGCCGAATCGTCGCCCAGTTGCTCAATCACCTGGTTATTGCGATCCAACAGGGTGACGCGCGCTCCCAGGTCCGGCACCACCACGTCGCCGTTGCGGAAGTAACTGAAGTGGCATGGCAGGTTGGTGCCGCTGATGAAATCGATATGCTCGCCGGCGAGCGTGAATCGCTGGATGCGATTATTGGCGCGGTCGGCCACGGTGAGAATGGGAGTCCCGGTGCGCATATCCACCGCGATGCCGTGCGGGCAATCGAGCTTGCCGGCTTCCTTGCCCTTGCCGCCGAAGGTCTTGAGGTACTCGCCCTTGGAGTTGTATTGATTGATGTAACTGGAACCGTAGCCATCGCCCACATAGAGGTCGCCGTTGGGCGCG
>CAZARO010000701.1:0-3882 GCA_964487165.1 uncultured Solibacteraceae bacterium
TGGAATTCGAAGATCGCGAGGTGATGGAGGAACTGCTGTCGGAAAAGCGCGGCCGGAAGGTGGAAATTCGCACTCCTCAGCGCGGCCAGAAAAAGGCCCTGATGGACCTGGTGGCCACCAACGCCAAACACAGTTTCGACGCGCGTTTCCGCGTGCTGAAACCGTCGTCCAAGGCGATCCAGGAAGCCTTGCAGGACACCTTGAACCTGCCCACGCCGCCGTCGCGCATCGAGTGCTTCGATATTTCCCATATACAGGGCACCGATAAAGTGGCCAGCATGGTGGTGTGGGAAGACGGCCGCATGAAGAAGAGCGACTATCGCAAGTTCATCATCAAAACGGTGATCGGCAACGACGATTTCGCCAGCATGCGCGAAGTGGTGACGCGCCGCTATTCGCGCCTGAAGGAAGAGGGCGCGCCCATGCCGGGGCTGGTGCTGATCGATGGCGGCCTGGGGCAATTGCATGCCGCGCAGGAGGCGCTGGAAGCTATCGGCATCAGCGACCAGCCGCTGGCCTCGATCGCCAAGCGCGAGGAGATCATCTACGTCTATGGGCAGGAGGACGAACCCTACGCGCTGGACCGCTTCTCGCCGATTCTGCACCTGGTGCAATCCATCCGCGACGAAGCGCATCGCTTCGCGGTGACGTTCCACCGGTCGCGGCGCAACTCGCTGCAATTGACGTCGGAGCTGGACGCCATTGCGGGGGTGGGCGAGATGACGGTCCGGAAGCTGCTGAAGGAGTTCGGCAGCTCGGAACTGGTGCGCGCGGCGAGCGAAGAACAGTTGGCCGCGGTAGTGGGCCGCGCGGCGGCCCGCAAGGTGCGGGCGCACTACCAGACGCAAGTTCTGTAGGGTTGCCGGTATAATGGCCGCGACGACCGTGAATCGCCGCAGACTCCATCCAGCTGCTATCCGTGCTATTGATGACCCGCAAGGTATCGCAGGCGGCGAAGCACGATCGCGTAGTGATTGTCGGCGCGGGCATCATCGGCGCCTCCATCGCCTATCATCTGGCGGAACGCGGCGCGAACGTGACGGTGCTCGAACGGCAGCAACCCGGCAGCGGCGCCACCAGAAATTCCTTCGCCTGGCTCAACGCCACTTTTTCCAAGCAGCCCCGCTCCTATTACGAGTTGAACCTCGCCGGAATCGCCGGCTGGCGGCGGCTGAGCATTCTGTTCCACGATCTGCAGGTGCAGTGGGGCGGCAGCGTGCAGTGGACCGAACCCGGTGACGGCGCGATTCGTTTGCGCCATAACATCGCGGAGCGGGAAGCCTTTGCATCGTGGTGCATCACATCTCGTGCCGAGATTTGGATCGCCCTACAATGGCCCGCGGCTTGCAACTCAATGTCAGGAGCCAAAAACATGAGCACAGCAACCATTGTGATTTTGATTGTCGCAATCGTAGCGATTGCGATTCTGGCATGGATGCTTTTCCGTAAAGAACGCACGAAGAAGCTACGTTCCCGGTTCGGTCCCGAATACGATCGTACGATTGAGCAGTATGGCACGGCAGTGAAGGCGGAACGGGATCTGGAACTGCGGCAGAAACGAATGCAAAAAGTGAATATTCGTCCTCTGACGCCGAGCGAGAGGGAACGATTTGCCGATCGGTGGCAGGCACTACAAGCGCGCTTCGTGGACGATCCCTCGGGTACAATTCGCGTTGCGGACCGCCTGATTGTGGAAATCATGACGGCGCGCGGATATCCCATGGTTGGTTTTGAGGGGCGCGCGGACGACCTCTCAGTGGATCATCCGCTGGTGATAAGCCACTATCGGGCGGCGCAGGAAATCGCAGCAAAGCACGAGAAGGGGGCGGCGTCCACGGAAGAACTGCGGCGCGCGGTGGTCTGCTATCGGGAACTTTATGAAGAATTGCTGGAGCGGCGCCTCGCTCCAAGGAGCTAAGAAATGGAACGAGTATTAGAAGAGCGCATTTCGGATGGAATAGGGGCATTGTTACCGCAGGATTGCGTGACGGACTTCCGATCGCGGTGGGAACGGATTCAAGCGGGGTTTGTGGATGAGCCACGGACTGCGGTCCAGCAGGCAGATGAATTAGTGAACGCAACCATCAACCGCCTATCGGAAGGTTTCGCGTCGGCACGCCGTCAACTGGAAGACCAATGGAGCAGTGGAGATAATGTTTCCACTGAGGATCTGCGGGTGGCACTGAAGAAGTACCGCACCTTTTTTGAAAAGCTGCTGACAGTGTGACCAGCACGCTTTGCCTTCTTATCGGCCTGAAGTGGGCGCGAAGGGAAAGGCGTCGCGTGTCTTCGTCGAGTTGATGCGCTAGTTCGCGGCGCCTTTTGAGCCTGGCAACGATCCCGCAGACAGTGCCGGTAACGATTCCGAACGCCATCGGAACCAGCCCACTCGGTGGCTTTGATCTCCCGGCGTTGGCAATCGCTCGAAGGCGTTGTACACATTACGCGGCGGAGTTCATCGAGGTGCTCAAGTCCGCTACGACTCTCGACGCCGCGTGCTACCGGAGCGTTCTGGTGTCGGCGGGACAGCCTCCGCGTCCGCCTATTTCTCAGTCCCCTTTCCCGATATTCCCCGGAGTCCCCACCTCCCCGAATCCGCCGGGCGTGATAAGAGCCCTGTCACCAGCCCGCTGGGATCGATTTCTATAGAAATAAAACCCCTCAAAACCCGAAGTGCGCCGGATTCCGCCCAATCAATATCGCCGCGAACACACGCGGCACGTACTCGCGCGTCTCCCTCGGAAGCGCACGCGAGCGGTACAAATACCAAAAATTGCGTTGCTTGATCGGATCGCCCACAGTCTTGCTGACCGCCTGCCTCACAGTCGTCGTGCCGCTGTTGTACGCCGCCAGCGCCAGCATCACCGAACTCCCGGTGCCGAAATCGAGAATCAGCTCGCGCAAATATTTGCAAGTCGCCTCCGTCGACTTCACCAGGTCTTTGCGCTCATCCACCTGCCCGTCCACGTGGAGACCGAACGCCTTGGCCGTCGCCGCGGTGAATTGCCACGGCCCCATCGCCCCAGCCTCGCTCGATTTCCCCGCCTCGAGCGAACTCTCCACCAGTGGGATGTACGCGAGGTCCACGGGTAATTCATGTTTCTGAAGAATCTGCTGGATCGTGCGGAGTTGCCCGCGGGCCTCGGCGAGCGCGCGTGCGATGATCGGCCGGTTGGCTCCCCGGTCCTGCTCGATATAGTAGTTGACGCGCTCGATGAAATCGGGCGGAATGCTGTACACCTCAGCGCCGAATTCGGCCATGACGGCGCGCAGTTCCCGCGTGACGAAATCGCCCTGATCGTACACACTCAGGCGATAGAGCAAGCTCTGCTGAAGAGACTCGCCCTCCTTCGAATAGCCGCCCAATTGCGAAAGCAGGCGATCGGTGTCCATTCCCTCGCTTGCCTTCTGCAGTTCCGCGTCGAGCTGCTGGATGTGGGCGTCGATGGCGCGCTTTTCCAGCCGCAGAGCGCCGATTTTCAGAACCGCGAATAGGGAAACAGCCGCCAGCGCAGTGAGGAGTATAACGCTGATCGCTCGAAACCTGCGATGAGTCTGGCGAAGCGTCCGCTCGAGTGCTTGCTCCACCATGTCGCGCATGATCGTTATGGTTTGCCCATTCACACCGTGGTCTCGCATACGCCGTGCGCGGGCTACCGCGGACGATAGTAGCTTCTCATACGCCGATCTAACCGCGTCGCCGTCGGCAGGAATCGCCGGAATGGCGGAAAGCGGCACTTCGATGGTGCGACTCAGCTCGGCGGGCGCAGGTTCCTCACGTACGATCGCAAACTCCGGGCCCCGGCTTCCCAATCGAATCACCGCCGGCGGCGAGACGTCGGTTTCGATCACGCGCTCCTCGTTGACCCAAGTGCCGTTGGT